>NZ_JBBUTG010000016.1:0-167121 GCF_038066555.1 Ideonella lacteola
GGGGGGGGGAGGCGGCGGCGGGTTGTTGCACTTGCCGGTCTTCGTCCACGGCTCACCGCTGCCCTTCGGCCCGTTGTTCGTGGCCGGATCCTTGTTGATCGACTTGGCCATGGCCTTGTAGCCCTGGCCCGCTTCGGTGACCAGGTTGCCCTTGGCGTACTTGACCGCAGAGTTCCACGGGTCGCATTGGCCCGGGGGCGGCGGCGGCGGGGGGGGAGGGGGCGGCGGAGGCGGTGTGCCGCAGGAGCTGATCTGCGTCCAGGGCTGGCCGCTGCCATCCGGGCCATTGTGGGTGGCAGGGTCATCGCCTTGCGTCCACCAATTGGCCATGTAGCTGACGCCGTTGCGGGTGGCAGTCTCGCCCTTCACGTAGGCGACGGCCGCGTCCCACGGCTGGCAGGCTGGTGCCAGGGCGATGATGTCGCCGCTCAAAGAGGAGGCGCTGCTGGTGGCCGGCACCATCACGGCGGTGGCCGCAACGGCTGCCGACAACGCGGCGAGCCAGTCCAGGCGACTGAGGCGCCGTCCGGCGCTCTCGGGGAAGTTCATGGCGAATGCTCCTTGAAGGTGGGCCCAGATCACTAGGGCGCTTCGATCAACGCGAAGTGCAGTCTGCGTCAGGGGCTTCTTGGTGCCACTCAGTTAAAACCAGTATAGAACCAGTTGAGCGCACGCTGAAGTGTAAAGAGGCGTTTCACAGCCCTGATCGGATCTCAACTTTTCACCATTGACCCAGGTGAAAAGGTGGCATGGCGTTCCACTTTCTGCGGTGGATCGGCCATGGCTACTGGATAGATACCACTTAGAGGCCAGCCCCAGGTGACTGGTGTCATGAGGGATGGTTCCAGATGTCTGCCCGGGCCTCTGGCGGCATCATCCGAGGGCGCTCAATCCTGGCGCGCGGGGTAGCTTTGGGGGATGCGATGCTGAAGAAGGTGGGTCTGGCTCTGTTGTTCGCGTTGGCGGCTCTGCTCGTCTTTGCCGCCACGCGGCCCGACACGTTCCGCGTCGAGCGCAGGATGTTGATCCAGGCGCCGCCCGAGCGGGTTTACGGCTTGGTGAACGATTTCCACCAATGGCCGCTGTGGTCACCGTGGGAAAAGCTCGATCCGGCGATGAAGCGCACCCTGGGTGGTCCCACCTCGGGTGTGGGCGCCACGTACGCCTGGCAGGGCAACAAGGACGTGGGCTCGGGCCGGATGGAGATCAAAGCGTCCGAGTCGCCGTCGAAGATCCACATCCAGCTCGACTTCTTCGATCCCTTCGAATCGCACAACCTGACTGATTTCGCATTCACCCCGCAGGGGCCCGCGACCGAAGTGACTTGGGTGATGCACGGCCCGGCCAGCTTCACCACCAAGCTCATGACGGTGTTCACCAGCATGGACAGCATGGTCGGCCCCGACTTCGAACGAGGTTTGGCCAACATGAAGGCGGTGGCGGAAAAGGCCCCCTGAGCCCAGGGCTCGGGCAGCCGTTTCTGCGGGCCGAGCCGGCTGTGGCTACTTCGAGGCCAGCAACACCACCAAGGCCCCCGCACCGCCTTGTGGCCCCGGGGCTTGGGCAAACGCCATCACTTCGCGCCGCTGTGCCAGCCAGCGCTGCACCTTCGACTTGAGCACCGGCGTCTTGCCGGGCGAGCCGTGCCCCTTGCCGTGTACCACCCGCACGCACCGGCGCCCCTGCTGGTGGGCTTGGCGGATGAAACTGGACAGGGCCTCGCGCGCTTCGTCGCGACGCTTGCCATGCAGATCGAGCTGACCCTGGATCGCCCACTGGCCTCGGCGCAGCTTGTTCAGCACGTCCGGCCCCACGTCCGGCCGGCGAAAGCTCAGCCCGTCGTCGGTCAGCAGCAGGGTCTCGACGTCCACTTCATCCGAGAGCGCCTCCCGCAGGGCCGCTTGTTCGTCCAGCTCGCGTTGGCGTGGCTCCGGCGTCGGCAAGGGAGCCGTCCGCTCGGCCCTCCTGGGGGCCTTCATGGGCGTCACCGGCCCCACGGCGTGGGCAAAAGCATGGCGCTCGCGCTCGCGCCGTGCGGCTTCGGCCGCTTCGCGGGCGCGGGCTGCGGCGGCTTCAGCCTGGGCGGCGCGCATCGCATCGCGCAGGGCACCCAGGTCTTTCAGGCTGTTCGACTTCACGATGGGGCCGATTGTCGCGGCATGGCAAGCCGTGCCCGTGCCGCTGCAGGCTGTCGCGCGGCGCTGCAGTGTGTCGCTTTGCGCTCGCCAGGCCGTTGTGCTGTTCCTACGCTTGAGCCATCCGATCCACCGTGAGCCATTCCGATGACGCCTGCTTCAAAGCTGCACCCGTTGACCTCGACGCTGGCTTTCGCCGTCCTCGCCGTCGCCGTGGCCGCCTTGCCGGCCATCTGCCGTGCTGCCGGCGCCGGCATTGAGCTGAACGACAAGTCCACGGCAACCGACGTGGGATTGCCGGCATATCCTGGCGCCAGCCTCCATGTCGACAAGGATGGCGACAAAGGGGCGCTCAACCTCTCCCTGTGGGGCGGCTCGCTGGGCTTCAAGCTGATGCTGGTGAAGTACACCAGCCCCGATCCCGTCGACAAGATCGCCGGCTTCTACCGCGATGCAATGGGCCGTTACGGCACCGTGCTCGATTGCTCAGGCCCCCACGCGACCAGCACAGCGTCGTCCGACAAGAAGGTACTTACCTGCAACAAGGACGACAAGGCCGAGTCGGGCGGCCGGCTGTACAAGGTGGGCACCCCGCAGTTGCAGCGGATTGTCAGCATCAAGCCGGTCGGCGGCCGGATTGAATTCGAGATGCTGAAGATCGAAACCAGCCAATAGGGATCCTCCAAGTCTGCGCATATCGGCCGATCGATCTGGTGATGCTGCGAAGTGACCGCGCTGCTACAGCAGCCCTCTCTCCGCAAAGCTGACCACTTGGCCGGTGCCCACGACGAGGTGGTCGAGCACTTTGACGTCCACCAGCTGCAGCGCGCTCTTGAGGGACTGGGTGAGGAACTCGTCCGCGCGCGAAGGCTCGGCCAGGCCAGAAGGGTGGTTGTGGGCGAGGATCACCGCACCGGCGTTCAAATCGAGCGCGTGGCGCACCACCTCGCGCGGGTAGACGCTGGTCTGCGTCAGCGTGCCGCGGAACAGCTCACGCCACTCGATCAAGCGGTGCTGGCTGTCCAAAAACAGCACCGCGAACACCTCGTGGCCCAGGCCCCCCAGACGCAGCGCGGCGAAGTCTTTCACCTTGGCCGGTGAATCGAACACGGGTGCGTGACGCAGCTGCTGGGCCAGCGCGCGCCGTGCCAGCTCCATCACAGCCGTGAGTTCGGCCCGCTTGGCGGGGCCCAGGCCCTTGACCCGGGTGAATCCGTCGGCCGTGGCGTGCAGCAGGCCTGCCACGCCCTGAAAACCATCGAGCAGCTCTTGGGCCAGGGTCAACACCCCTTTGCCCTTCATGCCGGTGCGCAGCAGCAAAGCCACCAGCTCGGCATCGGCCAGGGCTGCCGGGCCATGCGCCAGCAGCTTTTCGCGCGGCCGCAGGGCGGCCGGCAGGTCCTTGATCGTCATGGAATACCGCTCCCTCCGCGGCCTGGCCGGCACCGGCTTGGGGTGCGGCCTTCTAAAATCGAGGGTCAAAGCCTATCAACCCAGGGCCGCGGTATCGATCCCCCTTCGGCGGGATGCGGCGCGGGCCTAACGGGATACTCCCCGCGTGAAAACCGTCCAATCCGGGTCGTTCCTGACCCTTCACTACCGACTGGCGGGCCCTGATGGGGCCGATGTCGTCAGCACCTACGGGGGGCAACCGGCCACCTTGTCCGTGGGCGCGGGCCAGTTGGCGCCCGCCATCGAGCAAAAGCTGATGGGCCTGGAAGAGGGCACCGAAGCCACTTTCGTGCTCGCGCCCGGCGAGGCCTTTGGGCCCCGCAACGCCGAGATGCTGCAACGGGTCAAGCGCAGCCTGCTGGCACAGCACGGCGATCCCGAAGCCGAGTACCACGTGGGTGATGTGGTCGAGTTCCCCACGCCAGACGGCCAGGGCAAGTTCGCCGGCGTCGTGCGCGAATGCGGCGACGATTGGCTGTTGTTTGATTTCAACCATCCGCTCGCTGGCCAGGCCGTGACCTTCCAGGTGCGCCTGATCGGTGTACTCTGAGCGCGAAAGTCTTCTGACCATGGCCATCCAACCCCACGAAGTCATCCTGGCTGAGCCGCGCGGCTTCTGCGCCGGCGTCGATCGAGCGATCGAGATCGTCGAGCGTGCGCTGACGAAGTTCGGTGCGCCCATCTATGTGCGCCACGAGATCGTTCACAACACCTATGTGGTCAACGACCTGAAGGCCAAGGGCGCCATCTTCATCGAAGACCTGGCCGATGTGCCGGCCGGCGCCACGCTGGTGTTCTCGGCGCATGGCGTGCCCAAGGCCGTGCGCGCCGAAGCGGCCAAGCGCGGTTTCCAGGTCTTCGACGCCACCTGCCCGCTGGTCACCAAGGTGCATGTCGAGGTGGCCAAGCTCGCAAAAGAAGGCTACGAGTTCATCATGATCGGCCACAAGGGGCACCCCGAGGTCGAAGGCACGATGGGCCAGTTGCACGAGGGCATCTACCTCGTCGAAGACGTGGCTGACGTGGCCACCGCGCCGGTCACCCGACCCGACAAGCTCGCGGTGGTCACCCAGACGACGCTCAGCGTCGACGACGCAGCCGAGATCCTGACCGCGGTGAAGGCCCGGTTCCCCCTGGTGCGCGAGCCGAAGAAGCAAGACATCTGCTACGCCACCCAGAACCGGCAGGACGCGGTGAAGTTTATGGCGCCGCAGGTCGATGTGGTGATCGTCGTCGGCAGCCCCACCAGCTCGAACAGCAACCGCCTGCGCGAGCTGGCCGAGCGCCTGGGCACGCCGGCCTACATGGTCGACGCGGCCGAAGACCTGCAAGAGACCTGGCTCGACGAGCGCCCACGCGTGGGTTTGACGGCCGGCGCATCGGCGCCCGAGGTGCTGGTCAACGCGGTGATCGCCCGCTTGAAGTCGCTCGGCGCGTTGTCGGTTCGTACGCTGCCCGGCGTCGAAGAGACCATCCAGTTCCCGCTGCCGATGGGGCTGGGCGACAAGTCGATGGCCGAGTTCTCTTCGTCTCGATCCTGACGGCGCTCGCAACTCCTGCGACAGGCGCCCATGCACCCATGAGGCGCCTTTTCTTTTTTTGTGGCGGTAGGCCTTCCTACAATCCGCCCCAGTTTCGACAAAGAGACCACCATGCTCGACATCACCTTGCTGCGCAAAGACCTCGACGCCGTCGTCAAGCGCCTGGAAACCCGCAAGACTCCGCAGCCCTTCCTCGATGTGGCCGCCTTCACCGCGCTCGAAGCCGAGCGCAAGCGCCTGCAAGTGCGCACCGAAGAGCTGCAAGCCCAGCGCAACAGCGTTTCGAAGCAGATCGGCATCGCCAAAGGCAAGGGCGAAGACGCCTCGGCGTTGATGGCCCAGGTGGCCGGCATCGCCGATGAGCTGAAGACGGGCGCTGAGCGGCTGGATGCGCTGCAGACCGAGATGGCGCATTTGCTGATGAGCATTCCCAACCTGCCGCACGAGAGCGTTCCGGTGGGCGCCGATGAAACCGGCAATGCCGAAATCCGACGCTGGGGCGAGCCCCGCGCATTCGACTTTCCGGTGAAAGACCATGTCGATCTCGGCGCACCGCTCGGCCTCGATTTCGAGACCGGTGCCAAGCTGAGCGGCTCGCGCTTCACCTTCATGCGGGGCCCCGTGGCCCGGCTGCACCGCGCGCTCGCCCAGTTCATGCTGGATGTGCAGACCCAGGAGCATGGCTACACCGAGTGCTACACGCCGTACATCGTCAACCGCGAGATCCTTGAAGGCACTGGCCAGTTGCCCAAGTTCAAAGAAGACATGTTCTGGGTGCTGCGTGGCGGCGACGAAGGCCAGGCCGAGCAGTACCTGATTTCGACCTCGGAAATCTCGCTGACGAACGTCGTGCGGGGCGAGCTGATGCAGGCCGAGCAACTGCCCATCAAGCTCACTGCGCACAGCCCCTGCTTCCGCTCGGAAGCCGGCTCGGCCGGGCGCGACACGCGCGGCATGATCCGCCAGCATCAGTTCGACAAAGTCGAGATGGTGCGCATCGAGCACCCCGAGAACAGCATGGCTGCGCTCGAAGAGATGACAGGCCATGCCGAAGCCATCCTGCAGAAGCTGGGCTTGCCCTACCGCACGATGCTGCTGTGCACCGGTGACATGGGCTTCGGCTCGATCAAGACCTACGACCTGGAGGTGTGGCTGCCCGCGCAGAACACCTACCGCGAGATCAGCTCGTGCTCGAACATGGGCGCCTTCCAGGCCCGCCGCATGGGCGCCCGTTTCAAGACGCAGCAGGGCAAGCCTGAGCTCGTCCACACCTTGAACGGCTCGGGCCTGGCGGTGGGGCGCACGCTGGTGGCCGTGCTGGAGAACTACCAGAACGCCGATGGCTCGATCACCGTGCCCGAGGCGCTGCGGCCTTACTTGGGCGGCCTGACGATGCTGGCGCCGGCCGCGTGAGCGACGAGCAGGGCCTCTTCGGCGAACTGGGGGCTTCGGCCCCTCAGCCTACCGAGCGTGATGTGCTGGTGGCGCTGGCCATCGGCGCTGCACCCAGGCCACGCACCTGGGTGGTGGAGTTCCTCTCTCAGCCCGGTGTGCGCGAGCAGGCCAAGACACGCGCATCGATCGATGAGGTCCGCGCTGCCATCGCCGGCCTTCACCGCCGCGGCCTGATCGTCGAGCACGGCCGCAAGCCAGGCTTCTGGGTGGTGAATGCCGACCACCTTCCCGGCGTGCTGAACGATGTCTTGACGCGCCTGCCGGTCGAAACCTTGCGCCGCGCTCTGGCCGGGGCCGACCGTTACGGCGAACTCTCGTTTGCCGGGCGCCTGAGGCCGGCCCGCGTTCCCACGCTTGAAGCGGCGCTGGCGCTGGTGCGGTTGGAAATGCTGTCGGGGGCGTCGGTCGAGAAGTTGACGGCGCTCGACGACCGCATGCCGTGGGGTGTCGAGGCCGCTTCGCTCAGCTCCGTCGCGTTGAGTGAGTTGAACGACGATTCGATTTTCGTCCGCCTGCATGCCAGTTGGCAGATTCAGTGCCTGCTGGGCATCTGGCGCGCCTGGACCAACAACTGGGTCGATGAGCAGCGCTTGTCCGTGCGCGAGCACACCCTGCGTTGGCTCGCCGCCGAGGGCCTCGATGCCGAGATGACGGCGTCTGTCGAGTGGCTGCGCTGGACATTTGGCGACTACCTGATCTTCAGCGGCGAGACCGACACCCTGGCCGCGTTGATGCCGACGCCGCCCGACGATGCGATGCCCAGCCTCGCCGCGGGCCGGGCCTGCTTCCAAGCGGCCATGCTGGCGCAAGCCGGGCAGTGGGCCGATGCCGAGGCGATGTTCGATGCATCGATTGGCGTGCTGCGCAAGACCAGCCAACGCCGCAACAACCTGCTGTCGTTGGCGGCCGGCCTTTGCTATGTGGTGAGCCTGTTGGGCCAGCGCACGGCGGCGGCCAATGCCAAGGCCCTCAAGTTCTGCTTGGCCGAAGGTGGCAAGCGCGAGCCCGTGCTGGACACGCCGTACGGCTTCGTGGCGCTGGCTTTGCGGATGCACCTGGGCGACGAGCCCCGCTCTCTGGCCCCGTTCCGGCCCGCGCGGGCGGTGCTCCATGGGCACGCTTCTCCGCTGGATCTGTGGCGCTGGCTGATGCGAGCCTGGCTCAAGCAGGGAGCCCAACCCGAACCCTTGTCGGCCGAAGAGGCCCAGGCGGCGGCGATGCTGAAGGCCCAGTTGCTGGAGGCCAAGCTCGACCGCCTGGCCGCCGAGCTGGATGCGGCCATGCAGGTGCTGGCCGGCGAGCGGGCGCCGAGCTGGTTCTTTGTGCCCGGCCCGGAATCGGCCTGGCAGGCGGCGCTGAGCGCGCTTGGCGCGATCGCCAGTGGCGAAGAAGCCGCGTCGGACGGCAAGCCCCGAGACGCTTCGCCCAGCCGAACGGTGTGGCTGGTGGAGGTGAACGACAAGGGGCAGCTGCTCGACATCGTGCCCCACGAGCAAAAGCAGGGCGCGCGCGGCTGGGGCAAGCCGAAGGAGATCCCGCTGTCCCGCCTTCAGCGCAGCGCCAATGCGCTGGCGCCGTATGACGCGGCCATGGCGGCGGCCATCCGGCAAGAAAGCTATGGGCGTGGCTGCCGGCTCGACCTGAGCGCTGCCATTGGTGCCCTGGTGGGGCACCCCGCCGTGGCCTTTGCCGATGCGCCGGAACAGTTGGTCGAGTTGACCGAATCGGGCCCCGAGCTGGATGTGGTGCAAGAAGGCGACATGCTGCGCGTGCGCATGCTGCCGCCGATGAACGTGGGCCACGACGCGGCAGCGCCGCGCTGGGCGGGCAGCGCCGCTGAGCAGAAAGAGCTGGATGCCCTGCGGCAGGTGTGCGTGCTGCGTGAATCGCCGCAGCGAGCGCGCCTGGTTCGCCTGTCGCCCGCGCAAAAGCGCGTGGCGCAGCTGCTGGGCCCCAAAGGGCTGGAGATTCCCCGCGAAGGGGCCGAACAGTTGCAGCAGGTGCTCACCGGTTTGGGTAGCCATTTCCGCATCCATGCCGACGACAGTGCCACGGCGCAGGCCGCGCGCGAGCTGCCCGCCGTGCATCGGCTGCGCGCCGAGCTGATGCCCGTGGGCGACGGCCTGCAACTTCGCCTGGTGGCCGCTCCCTTCGGCGACGACTACCGCGCCGACGGCCCGCGCCTGGTGCCGGGCAGTGGGCGCTCGCGGGTGGTGGCCACGCTGCGCGGCGAGGCCCTGGGCGTGCAGCGCGACCTGGCCCGCGAACGCGCCCATCTGGAGGCGGTGCTCGACGCCTGCCCCATGCTGCCGCCGCCTGAGCCCGGTGCCCCCTGCGAGTGGCAGGTGGACGAGACCGATCTCGCGTTGGCGATGGTCGAGGCCTTGCACCGGCTCGCGGGGGCGGTCTCGCTGGATTGGCCGCAAGGCAAGGCCTTGCGCGTCGACAACGCCGGGCTGGGGCAACTCTCCCTGCAGGTGCACACCCGGCAGGAATGGCTGGCGGTGCAAGGCGAGCTGAAGATCGACGAAGAGCTGGTGCTGGGGCTTCAACAGCTGATCGGCGCCACCGCGGCCAAGAGCCGCTTCATTCCGCTGGGCGAGGGGCGCTATCTGGCGCTCACTCAAGAGTTGCGCGAGCGCCTGCAAGATCTCAACGCCGTGTCAGAGGCTCGCGCCGGCGCCAACCTGGCGGCGCTGCGCATCCCCACCGTGGCGGCGCCGTGGTTGCAACAGGCGCTGGAAGGTGCGCGTGTCGAATTCGATGCCGAGTTTGCCTTGCGTCTGCAGCGGTTGGATGAGGCCCGCCGCCTGTTGCCCCAGTTGCCATCCAACCTGCAGGCCAGCCTGCGCCCGTACCAGGAAGAAGGCTTCGAGTGGGCGATGCGCCTGTCGCATGCGGGCCTGGGGGCTTGCCTGGCCGACGACATGGGTCTGGGCAAGACGCTTCAGGCGCTGGCCGTGCTGTTGGCCCGCGCGGGGCAGGGGCCTGCCCTGGTGGTGGCGCCCACGTCCTTGGTGGGCAACTGGCGCGCCGAAGCGCGGCGCTTCGCCCCTTCGCTGCAGGTGCAGGTCTACGCCGAGGGCGGCCCGCCCGGCGAGCGCGAGAAGCTGATCGCCGCCGCCAAGCCAGGCAGTGTGCTGCTGGTGTCTTACCCGCTGCTGCAAATCGATGACGAGGCCTTCGCCCGTGTCGAATGGGGCACGTTGGTGATGGACGAAGCCCAGGCCATCAAGAACGCTGCCGCCAAGCGCAGCCAGGCAGTCTTTGCGCTGAAGGCGGGCTTTCGGCTGGCGCTCTCGGGGACACCGGTGGAAAACCGCCTTGGCGAGCTCTGGTCGATCATGCGAGCGTGCAACCCCGGCCTGCTCGGCAGCGCGACCCGCTTTGCCGAACGCTTCGCCGGCCCCATCGAGCGTCAGCGCGACAAGCATGCGCAAAAGCAGTTGCGCCGCCTGATCGCCCCATTCGTCTTGCGGCGCACCAAGGCCCAGGTGCTGGACGACCTGCCGCCGCGCACCGAGCTGGTGTTGCGCGTGCAGGCCGACGATGCCGAAGCCGCCCACTACGAAGCGCTGCGCCGCGATGCCCTCATCGCCGCCGAGCGCAGCCTCGAAGGCGATGCCCCTGGCCAGGCCCACCTCAACGTGCTGGCCGGCCTCACCCGCCTGCGCCGCGCCGCGTGCGACCCTCGCCTCGTCAGCCCGCACCTCAGCGCCAAAGGCGCCAAGGTGCAGGCCTTTGCCGAGCTGGCGGCCGAGCTGGTGGCCAACGGGCACAAGGCCCTGGTCTTCAGCCAGTTTGTCGACTTCCTGTCGCTGCTGCGCGAGCCGCTGGACGAAGCCGGCATCGTCTATCAATACCTCGATGGCTCCACGCCAGCCGCCGAGCGCATGAAGCGGGTGGATGCCTTCCAGGCCGGCGAGGGCGACCTATTCCTCATCAGCCTCAAGGCCGGCGGCTTCGGGCTGAACCTCACGGTGGCCGACTACGTCGTCATCGCCGACCCGTGGTGGAACCCGGCCGCCGAAGACCAGGCCAGCGGCCGCGCCCACCGCATCGGACAGCAGCGGCCCGTCACCGTCTACCGCCTCGTCAACCAGGGCACGCTGGAAGAGAAGATCCTCACCCTGCACCGCGACAAGCGCGAGCTGGCCGACCTGCTGCTCGAAGGCACCGACGGATCAGCCCGCATGCCCCCCGCAGCCGAACTGATGGCCCTGATGCGAGCTGACGATGAGACCGCTGGCCTGTACGAATAGAGAGGCCAAAACTTCAGCTAGAATGCGCGGCTTCACCCAATGACCACGGGTGCCGAGATCAGGAAAGGTGGCAGAGTGGTCGAATGCACCGGATTCGAAATCCGGCATACGGGTCCTCCCGTATCGGGGGTTCGAATCCCCCCCTTTCCGCCAAAGCAGTAGCAAAAACGGGCCTTCGGGCCCGTTTTTGTTTTTCGTTGCCGGTCCACCCGTCTTTCCGCTGTTCGGCGACCTGTGCTGCCGTGTCGACGAGACCCGGCCTAGTGCTGGTGAAGACAGGCCAGACCTTCAGCTCACGAACGCCACCCCCAATGCGAGGATCAAGCTGAACGGCGCCACGAACAGCAGCGACATCTCCAGCTTGCGCGCCATCGATCGGGGCCGTGCCTGACACAGGAATCCAGCGACGTTCAGCAGGGTTCCGATGGTGAGAGCGCCGCCGACGATGGCCAGCATGAGCACGGCGTCGCCGATGCCGGTGCCCATGCAGCTCATGGTGGAGCACGCCGGCCTGGCGGGGCGCGAGTTTTCCTGGATGATCCAGACAATGGCGGGCAAGAGCGCTGCATAAGATAGTACGCGCAGCAGCAACGAAACGCGGGCCCTGATCATCTGAGGGGTTTTCTCCCACAGGGGCTTGCAAGTGTGCTCTGGAATCGATGTGACGAGGCGGATCGTCGGCAAATTCCCGGGTTTCTCCGGAGATGTTAATCCATGCTCATAACTCGGCATTTGGTTGCCACGCGCCGTGGCTGACATACTCGGTGGTCGACGCCAAAAGCGGTACGACACGACGTCAACCAGGAGGCTTTCCGTGAGATTCCGTTCTGCTGCTCTCGCGATCACATCACTGATCGCGGCCACTGCTGTACATGCCGGTATCGTGGGTTCTCCCAATCCGGTCAGTTTTTCCGGCCAAGGCGGCCGGGTGTACCTCAAGACGATCACGATCACCAACCAGGGGCCGGGCTTCGCCTCCAACCTGAGCGCCAGCCTGAACCTGACGGGTGGCTCGGTGGGTGAAGTGAACATTGGTTTCGACACCTGCACCGGCGCCACGCTGGCGGTGGGCGGTACCTGCAGCGTGCGTCTGGTGTTCGACTCGGGCTGCCCGTATGCCGGCTGGGTCAACTACAACCTGGTCATCACCTCGTCGTCGCAGCCCACGCTGAGCATCCCCGTCTCGGCCACCACCAAGGCTGGCATCTGCGTGTGATGCTGAAGACGCGCCGGCGGTTCAGTCTGTCGGCGAGATGAGTGCGGCCGAGGCCGTTGCCCTGGGCAATGGCCTCTTTCTTTGGTGGCAGCGGCTCGCGTTCTTCTTCTTCTTCTTCTGGCCTGGTGAAGCCTACTTGCGGCGTGGTGCCGGGCAAGGCTTCTTGGGCTGCCAGTTCCATTCGCCGTCTTTCTTGACCAGCTTGGCTCGCCAGGTGATTTCAAGGTTCATGGTGCAAGTCGCCTGGGCGATGAGTTCGCCGGTGGCTGTCCAGGTGGGTTCGCTCAGGTAGGCATGGGCGGTGAGGTTGGGCCCTTGGCCAACGATGAAGTTGTAGCCCGACCAGGATTGGCGACCATCTGTCGCATAGATCGCCCACGTGTTGCCGTCCATCCCATTGGGTTGTTCAGAGACGAGGTAAGCCCGCTTGTCCTGCGAAAACAGCACCGTCTCGCCGCCCGGGGTGATCTTGCCCGTGGCTTCGTTCACCAGCGTTCCGGTGGACAGGGTCTGATCGAGCTTCATCAGCAGGATCCATCCCTCCTTCCGATCGCAGAAGTAGTAGTGCACGCCGCCGAACGGCTCGTCGTGCGGTGGTTCATCCACGAAGTCCTGCGTGCCGCTCGCGGACCGCACGCGCAGGCGATGCTCCGACACCCGCGTGACCACGCCCGGCGCCAGCCCGGCGATCAACCCCTTCTCGACGTTGTCGCCGCGGGGGTCTTTGCAATCCATGCGGAATGATTGAGCGCTGGCCTCGCCGACGAGCAGCGCGAAGAGGCAAAGGAAGAAGAATCGAGAACTCATGCCATTGCCGCCGATGAGCGCGGCCTCCTGGTGCAATTTTCGTTCGTCGTTCGTCGTTCGTCGTTCGTCGTTCGTCGTTCATCGGCTTCGAGGCAGGGGGCTGGGGCTGGGGCTAGGGCTGGAGCGAAGGTGCGGCGCCTCTCGACCGCCGCGAGGGGCTCGCCTCAACACCGGTTCGGGCCAGCGCAGGTGGCGCCACGCGGTGGCCATCTGCTGTGGGCTCAGGGTTTCGTCGTCGCTGCCGGGGTCGCGTTCCCAAAAGGCGCAGCCGTACTCCGGCGTGGCGCACAGGCGCGCGGCGCGGGGCTTGGCGCACTGCGCGCACGTGCCCTGGCCGGCCATGCCGTCGTACCAGGTGCAGTGCCAGCATGGGTGCGCCTCGCCCGTGTAGGGGTTGAAGCCCATGGTGTCGTTCGGCCTCTGATGGGCCTGTATCCCGTCCAGTGGCTGATTCTGGGCAAGGGCCAGGCCGCTGCCAAGCGCGTGTCCATAGCTGGCAAGAAGCCCAACTGGGCCGGTATGGCAATCGGTGCGGGCCGCCGAAGCGCCGGTGGGCGGCTCAATTCACCAGCGCATCCAGCCGCCGGTCAATGTCTTCAGCGAAGCGGGTGATGAACATCAGTGCCCGCACCTGGGCGGCGGCGCCGGGCCAATCGTGTTCGTTGTCGATTTGTGCCGCCAGTCGGGCGAACAGGCTGATGCGCTGCAGCGCCATCTCGTCAGCCAGCGCCTCGACGGCCTCGGCGGTTTCCGCGCTCTCCAGCGCCTCGCGCCAGCTCAGTTGCTGCATCAGGAAGGCTGCCGGCATCGCGGTGTGGGTGTCGGCTTGAACGGGCTGGCCGTGCAACTCGCACAGGTAAGCGGCGCGGCTCAGCGGGTCTTTCAGGCGTTGGTAAGCCTCGTTCACGCGCAGGGCCCACTGCATCGCCACCCGCTGCGTGCTTGCGCCTTCGGCGGCGAAACGATCGGGGTGCACCTGGGCCTGAAGGGCCTTCCAGCGGCTGTCCAGCGTGGCCGCGTCCTGGGCATGGCGCACGGGCAGGCCCAGCAGCTCGAAGTCGTTCGCGTCAAGGCGCATCGAGAGGTCCCTCAGTGGTCGTCGGCGAGGGCTTCGACGGCGATCAGCTGCTCGCGCAGCGCCCAGCGGGCGCGCCAGCCACCGGGCCGGTCGTACAGCGCATCCGGCGCATCGGCGGCGGCCAGCGCGTGGGGTTCGTTCTCGTAGAAGCGCCAGTCTCCCCCGCGGGCCTTCAACGCGGCGCGGCAGGCGTCGATCAAGTGAATGGGGGTGGCCGCGTAGAGGCCGGGCTCGGCCAGGTAGTCGGCCCGGAACAGCGGTGTGTCCCAGCCGAGCGAGACGCCCAGTTCGGCGATGGCCGGCCAGCGCTCAGCCACCCCAGGGCTGTCCGGCTGCTCGTCGAACAGGTCCAGCAGCTCGCGAGCGCTCGCACGGTCCCAGATCTCGTGGGCGGCCCGGCTGTCGGTGGCGGCCACCTTGCGCAGCAGGTCGTCTTCGCCGTAGGCGAACCAGGCACGCGGCTCGCCCCGCGGTGGCACTTCGACGATGTAGATCATGGGGGTGCCCCGTGGCGTTGCGTGTGCCCTTCCATCGCGGGCCGCATCACTCGGCGCCTTCGGCCAACGCCTTCTGCCAGACGGTTCGCCGCAGCCGCTCGCGCACGGCGTGCGGGCTGCCGTCGAAGGCATCGTGAAGGCGCCGCAGCGCCGCCTGCGCGACCGAGGCCTGCGGCATGGTCAATGGCACCCGCCCCGCCACGTGGGTGGCTCCGGGCACCGCCCGCAGGATGGCCTGGCGGTTCGGGTGCTCGTCGATCACCACCAATTCGTCGGACTCCGGCTGCCCCCCGATGCAGACGAACCGGCCGATCACCTCGACCAACCGGCCGTCGGCCAGTTGCTTCACGAAGACCGGTGGGTGTTCACTCATCGCAGGGCTCCCGTGGTTGCGATCTCGCTTGGCGTCTGCTCGGTGGGCGCGGGGCAGGGGCCTAGCGGATGATGTCGTACGAGTAGTCGGTCTTGGCGGGCACGATGGTGTTCGCGTCCAGGGTCTCGAAGAACTCGTCCAGCAGCATCACCAGCGTGCGCATCGCGCCCTCGTAGCCCCAGATGGGGTAGCGGTGGTAGTGGTGCCGGTCGAAGATCGGGAACACCATGCGGATCAGCGGTGTGCCGGTGTCCCGCTCGAGGTATTTGCCGTAGGTGTTGCCGATCAGGAAGTCGACCGGCTCGGTGTGCAGCAGCGAGCGCATGTGCCACAGGTCGCGCTTGGGGTGCACCTGGCAGCCCTGGCCGTACGGCGAGGCATCGAACAGCGCACGCACCTTGGTGGCCCAGTCTTCCCCGCCGTTCGTGGCCAGCACGTGGGCGGGCTCGGCACCCAGCTCGAGCAGGAACTGGGTCAGACCCAGCATCATGTCCGGGTCACCGTACATCGCGTAGCGCTTGCCATGCAGGTGGGCCTGGCTGTCGGCCATGGCATCCACCAGTTGGCCGCGTTCTTTCTCCAATTGCGCGGGCACCGGCTTGCCCGACAGGCGCGACAGCGCCATCACGAAGGCATCGGTACCCGACACCCCGATCGGGCTGTTGAGCACCACCACCTCCTGGCCCTTGTCGCGCAGGTACTTGATGGTCTTCTCGCAGCAGTACTCCTGGAACACGATGGTGGCCTTGGCGTGCAGCGCCCGCTCCACCTCCTCCTTCGTCGTGCCGCCTTCGTACATGCGGAATTCACCATCAGTCGGCGTGTTCCACACCTCCGACGGATCGCACAGTACGGTGTAGTCGATGCAGAAGAGATCGAAGATGCGGCGGATCTCCTTCATGTTGCCGACGACGAAGCCGTCGAAGCCGCCGATGAAGTTGATGCTGTCGTTGGGGCGGCGCTCCAGCGCCGGCACCGTGCCGGCCTTGCCGTCCCAGAAGTGCTGCAGCACCCCCAGCAGCGCGTTGTCGTAGCCGGTGACATGGCTGCCGACGAAGGCCGGAGTGTGGGCGAACGGCACGTCGAACTCCGTCGGCACGCTGCCCTTTTCCTTGGCGGACTTGATGAACGCGTTCAGGTCGTCACCGATCACCTCGGCCATGCAGGTGGTGGACACCGCGATCATCTCGGGCTTGTAGAGGTTGTAGGTGTTGGCCAGGCCGTCGATCATGTTGTTCAGCCCACCGAACACCGCGGCGTCTTCGGTCATCGACGAGCTCACGCACGAGGTCGGCTCTTTGAAGTGGCGCGAAAAGTGCGACCGGTAATAGGCCACGCAGCCCTGGCTGCCGTGCACGAAGCTCATCGTCTTGGCGAAGCCGTTGGCCACGAACACCGCACCCAGCGGCTGGCAGGCCTTGGCCGGGTTCACGGTGAGCGCTTCGCGGGCGAAGTTCTTCTCCTTGTATTCCTTCGACTTCGTCCAGTCGCGGATCTCGGCGACTTGGGCGTCCGGGTGGTTGAACTCGAATTCTCTCTTCTTGTTCGCGAACAGCTGCTGGTATTCGGGCTCGCGGAAGAGCAGCTCGTGGTCGATGACCTTGTCGGCGTTCTGAGGCATGTCGTTCTCCTGCAGGATGGGGGGCAGAGTGCGGCCGGTCGACGCCGGCCGCCGTCAGGCATGAAGGGCGAGGCGCGTCAGCGCTTCCAGGGCGCCTTGGCCAGGCCCCACACGGGGCTGGAGATCGCCATGTCCATGTCGCGCGCGAAGATCGCGAAACCGTCGTAGCCGTGGTACGGGCCGGAGTAGTCCCAGCTGTGCATCTGCCGGAATGGCACGCCCATCTTCTGGAACACGTACTTTTCCTTGATGCCCGAGCCCACGAGGTCGGGCTGCACCTTCTCCACGAACTTCTCGAATTCGTAGCCGGTCACGTCGTCGTAGATCAGCGTGCCGTCCTTGATGTGGTGAGTGGTCCGCTGGTAGTCGTCGTTGTGGCCGAATTCGTAGCCGGTGCCCACCACTTCCATGCCCAGGTCTTCATAGGCGCCGATCACGTGCCGCGGCCGCAGGCCGCCCACGAACAGCATCACCTTCTTGCCCTGCAGCCGGGGCTTGTACTTGTCGATCACCGCCTGCATCAGCGGCTTGTACTTGGCAATCACCGCCTCGGCTTTGGCCTTGATCGTGTCGTCGAAATGGCTGGCGATCTCGCGCAGGCTCTTCTCGATCATCGTCGGGCCGAAGAAGTTGTACTCCACCCACGGGATGCCGTACTTCTCTTCCATGTGCCGGCTGATGTAGTTCATCGAGCGGTAGCAGTGCAGCACATTGAGCTTGGCCTTGGGCGTGTTCTCCAGCTCGGCGATGGTGCCGTCGCCCGACCATTGCGCGATCACCCGCAGGCCCATCTCTTCGAGCAGGATGCGGCTCGACCACGCATCGCCGCCGATGTTGTAGTCGCCGATGATCGCCACGTCGTACGGCGTCGAGACGAAGTCCGGCCGCTTGTTCGGGTCGACCTTCTCAAAGACCCAGTCGCGGATCGAATCGTTGGCGATGTGGTGGCCCAACGATTGGCTCACCCCGCGGAAGCCCTCGCAGCGCACCGGCACGATGGTGTGGCCGCTGTACTCCTTGGCCTTCTTCTTCGACACCGCTTCGATGTCGTCGCCGATCAGGCCGATCGGGCACTCGCTCTGGATCGAGATGCCTTTGTTCAGCGGGAACAGTTCCTGGATCTCGTCGATGATCTTGTCGAGCTTCTTGTCACCACCGAAGACGATGTCCTTTTCCTGGAAATCGCTGGTGAACTGCATCGTCACGAAGGTGTCGATCCCGGTCGTGCCGATGTAGTAGTTGCGACGCGCGGCCCACGAGTACTGGCCGCAGCCGACCGGGCCGTGCGAGATGTGGATCATGTCCTTGATCGGGCCCCACACCACGCCCTTCGATCCGGCATAGGCGCAGCCGCGGATCGTCATCACGCCCGGCAGCGACTTGATGTTGGACTTCACGCCGCAATCGGGCTTGCCTTCGTCGAAGGTACCCAGGTGCTTGGCCCGGCGCTTGGCCATCTTCTCCGGGTAGGCCTTCAGGACTTCGTCGATCAAGGCCTTGTTCGCGGCCTTGCGCTCTTCAACGGTGATGCTCATCGTGGTTGCTCCGAAATGCGGTCGAGAAGGGTGGCGGCCCCGCAGGGCGCGCCACCTTGGGGGCGTTGGTGAGCGCGCGACTCAGGCCGCCAGCTCGGCAGCTGTCTTGCCGACCTGGGTCTCGTCGATGGCCTTCATGATCCCGTGCTCCATCAGCAGGTCTTCCAGCTCATCCATCGTGATGGGCGTGGGGATCACGCCTTGGCCGGCGTTGCCGTGCACTTTCTTGGCCAGCGTGCGGTACTCGGCGGCCTGTGCCGACTCGGGCGCGTACTCGATCACCGTCATGCGGCGCAGCTCGGCGTGCTGAACGATGTTGTCGCGCGGCACGAAATGGATGAGCTTGGTGCCCAGCTTCTTGGCCAGGGAATCGGCCAGCTCAAGCTCCTTGTCGGTCTGGCGCTCGTTGCACACCAGGCCACCCAGGCGCACGCCGCCGGAGTTGGCGTACTTCAAGATGCCTTTGGAGATGTTGTTGGCCGCGTACATGGCCATCATCTCGCCGGACATCACGATGTAGATCTCCTGCGCCTTGTTCTCGCGAATCGGCATCGCGAAGCCGCCGCAGACCACGTCGCCCAGCACGTCGTAAGAGACGTAGTCCACGCCCTCGTAGGCGCCGTTCTCTTCCAGGAAATTGATCGAGGTGATCACGCCGCGGCCTGCGCAGCCCACGCCCGGCTCGGGGCCACCGGATTCCACGCAGCGGATGTCGCGGTAGCCGATCTTCATCACGTCTTCGATTTCGAGATCCTCCACCGAGCCGGCTTCGGCGGCGAGCGAGAGGATGGTGTCCTGCGCCTTGGCGTGCAGGATCAGCCGGGTCGAGTCGGCCTTGGGGTCGCACCCCACGATGAGGATCCTCTGACCCATCTCCGCCAGCGCGGCGAGGGTGTTCTGAGAGGTGGTGGACTTGCCGATGCCACCTTTGCCGTAGAAGGCGATTTGCCGAAGTGCAGACATTCGTAACTCCGATCTTGAAGGGTTCGATGCGAGGTTGAGATGACGTTGAACGGTCGTCGCGATCTCGATGCAGCCTTGGCGCCTCTGTCGGTCTTCTTCTCAAGCCGTCCGGGCAGACATGGGTCCGCGCAGCCTGTCTATCGCAACCTGCGTGCCATGTGCCTTCGAAGCCGCAAGTGCTTGTTTTCACTAGGGAAATCGTCGTGAGCGGTCTGCGCAGACGCGTCGTGTCGATTGTTCGGAATGCGACAAACCACGGTGCCGAGGGCCTTGTGCGTCATGCCATCAATTGGCCTTCCACCGGGCGTGGAATCGACGGGCGATCGGCTGGTACAGCCATTGCAGTAGAGGGCTCATGCTCCCCATCCACACCGCCAGCACCGTGCGCCTTCAGGCCCACGCATCGCGCCACACTCACTACGAACGCATCGGTGGGCGTGAGGCCATCGTGCGGCTGGTCGAGGCCTTCTATCTCGCGATGGAGACCGAGCCCGCCGCTGCCGCCATCCGCGCGATGCATGAGCGCGACCTCACCCACACGAAGGCCGTGCTGGTCACGTATTTGTGCGAGTGGATGGGCGGCGCCAAAGGCTACACGGCCGAGCGCGGGCCACCGCGTCTGCGCATGCGGCACCAGCCCTTCGCCATCGACGACGCTGCCCGCGATGCGTGGATGGCTTGCATGCGCTCGGCCCTGGCCCAGGTGTGCCCCGATGCCGATCTGAAACGTGAACTGGAAGCAGCCTTCTTCAAGGTGGCCGACTTCCTGCGCAACCAGCCCTCCCCACCTTCTCCACCCACGAAAGCTGAACGATGACCACCTCGATCCATGACACGGCGCTCGGCCGCCTCGAAGCCGAAGGGCGCCTGCTCAACAGCGTTCTCAAAGGCGCGACCAAGAAGCCAGGCCGCGTCGGCTTTCGTGGCGACATCGCGTTGAAGTTCGCCGCGAAGATGGCCGATGAAGCCCGGCCGCCGGAGATCAGCAGCGACCAAGTGATCGCCGCCGCACACGCCGGTGACGGTCACATCGCCTTCTTCGCGGGCTTTCTCCTCAGCTTCGAGTACCTGGCCCTGCTGGCTGACGTGCTGGGCGATGGCCTGTCTCCTCAGGGGCGCTACTTCGTCTATTGCGACAACATCGATCTGTCGACCCGTTACCACGTCGACTACGGCGGCGCGACCTTCCACGTGTTGCCGATCGACGAAGCCACGGTCTACAACGAGATCCTGGAGCTGCTCTACCTGGAGAAGAATGAGCTGAAGCGCCTGGACACGGCAGGCAAGGTGGATGCCATCGTCGACAAGGCGATGGGCTTCGCGCAGAGCTTCCCGAAGATCAGCTACGAAGAAGGCCTGAAGCGGATGGGCCCGGTGCGCGACCTGTATGCCAACCGGCCGGTGTGAGGTGCCCCATGCCGCTGTATGACTTTCATTGCCGCGCCTGCCAGGCTGGTTTCGAGCTGCTGGTGCGCGGCGGTGCGGCGCCGCAGTGCCCGGCTTGCGGCTCGACCGATCTGGAGCGCGCCATCTCGCGCATCGCACCGGCTGGCAAGACGGCGGCTCTGGTGGCCTCGGGCCGGCGGCAAGCGGCGCGAGAAGGCCACTTCAGCCACTACAGCGCGAGCGAACGCGCCAAAGTGCCGCGCTGAACTCCAGCGATGGGGTGGTGGCCCGTCAGTAGCCGGTTTCGAACCAGACGGGCTGGCGCCGCCGCAGATCGGCCAGCAGGCTCATCGTCTGCGGTACCAGCCCGTTGATCGCGTACCAGATCTCTTCGCGCCGCGGCTGGATGCCGTGGCGCAGTTTCTCGTGCAGCACCGCCCAGCCGTTCCAGTCCACCTGAAGCAGGCGCTGCTGCAGCGCGGGCGTCACGTTGCCCAAGGTGTGCGCCATGATCAGCAGCTCGGCTTCGACGGCGCGCAAGGTCAGCGTGCTCGCGAAGAGCTCGTCCTCGTCCTGCATCGCCTCGGTGAGCAAGCCGATGGAGCGGCCGGTGTCCATCACGATGTCGTAGAGCGAGCGGTGGTACATGGTGTGGCGCTGGTGCCTTTCAGCCTGACAAGGCGCCGAGCAGTTCGACCGTGACGGGCTCGGTGCCCAGCAGTGTGGCCTGGCAGGCCAGGCGCGATTTGCTGCCCACGCCGACGATGGTGTCGAGCTTGGCGTTCTCTGCGGGCGTCATCTTCGAGACACCCTTGCGACCAGCGGTGATGAACACGTGGCACGCGCCGCAGCTGGCCTGGCCTCCGCATTTGGACAACAGCTTCTCGCCAGCGTTGATGATCGCCTGCATCAGCGACGTGCCGTTCTCGGCCTCGATGGTGGTGCCACTGGGCAGGATGGTGAGGGTGGCCATGGGGCTTCTCCGTGGAGTGGGGGTGGTGGTCAGGTGGTGAGCGCGGCGCCCTGGGTGAGTTGCCTCGCCACGTCGATCAACGGCAGCGCGATGCGGGTGATCCCTTGCTCGGCGAGGAAGCGCGCTTCCATGCGGGTGGGCTCTTCGGGCAGCACCGCGAAATGCGGCCCTTTCGAGCGCTTGAGGATCTGGCGCGCGAAGGCGCGGGGGAGTTGATCGTTGAAACGGCAGCCAAGGAACACGAAGCCCAGCGCCGAGCGGCGTTGCTGCACCAGCGCCGGGATGGGCGTCTGGATGTCGATCTCGGTGAGCACCTCGACGAAGTCGCTGTCGGAGACGAGGTAGTTGTGCGCGGGCAGCCGGGCGCCCCAGGGCTTGTAGAGCACGGTGGGGGCGCCGATCGGATCGGGCCGGGCCTCGCCACCGGCGGCATACCAGCCCACCCAGGTGCCGAAGTGCTCGGATTGCGACAGACCCTGCACCTCGGCCCAGTCGCTACGGGCGGCCAGGGCCAGGCGCATCGTGCCGTCGTACCAACTGTCGACGATCAGCGGTGCGGGCAAGGCGGCCAGCCAGCGGTGCAATGCCGAGGGCTCGGGCGTGGCCGCGTAGGCCTCGTCCATCGCCGCCACCAGCGTCTTGCGGTGCTTGAAGTTCTCGATGAACTGGGCCGCGGCCGTCAGCCGGTTGCGGATCTTGCCGGGCACCGACACCCGGGCGGTCAGCACCGCGGCCAGGTCAGCGGGCGTCGCTGGGACCGAAGGCCCGCTGCACAGCCCGAGCATGGCCGGGCCCAGGTACGGGGCGAGTGTGCCGGCGGCCAGTCCATCGGCCACGGCGGCGGGCAGCTCTGACACGGTGAGGTGGTCCATCAACGGGCTCCTTCAGTAGATGGCGGCGCCTGCACCCACGTTGACCGAGCTGTCCTTCATCGTCTTGACGATGAACTTCACATGGTCAGGGGCGAGGCGGGTGTGCAGCGGCAGTGCGATGGCGCGGTCGGCGATGCGTTCGACGAGCGGGAACTGGCCGCGGTGCCAGCCTTGCTGCAGATAGTGGAACTGCTGGTGCAGTGGTTGGCAGTAGAGCGCGGCTTCGATGAACTCGGCCGCCATGTCCTCGATGATCTGTTCGCAGGCGCTGGCGGTGAACCGCTTGCCCAGGTGCACCAGGTAGACCATCCAGTGCACCTCGTCGACATCCGGTGCGATGTAGGGCGGCTTGATGCCCTCGAAGCTCTGCATCTGCCGATGGTAGTGCTGCTCGACGGCCCGCCGGGCGGCGAGGATGTGGTCGATGCGCGCCAATTGCCCCGCGCCGAGTGCTGCGCTCAGCTCACTCATGCCGGCCTGCAGCGGCACGCGGGAGCCCACCGACACCGAGCGTCGGTCGCGCACCGAGCGGGCGCGCAGATAGCGCAGCTCGGTGGCCAGGTTGTCGTCGTCGGTCACCAGCATGCCGCCCTCGCCACAGCACAGGGCCGAAGGCTGAGAGAAATCGAACACAGCGATGTCACCGAAGCTGCCCACCAGTTGGCCACCCAGCCGCGAGCCGAGCGCTTCGGTCGAGTCTTCGATCAGCGCGAGCCCGTGGCGCACCGCCAGCTCGCGCCAGGCGGGCCACGCGGCCGGATGGCCGTTCACATTGCCGGCCAGGATGGCGCGGGTGCGTGGGGTGATCTGCGGCTCGGCACGTGCGGGGTCGAGACAACCCGACCAGTAGTTGATGTCGGCGAACACCACCCGGGCACCCGCCAGCGTGACGGCATGGGCCACCTGGTGCCATCCATAGGGCGACGCGATCACCTCGTCGCCGGGGCCGATGCCCAGGGCCCGCAAGGCGAGCCAGGCGCCCAACGTGCCCGAAGACACGGCCACCGCATGCCGCCGGCCCAGCCACTGCGCGAACTGGCGCTCGAAGTGCTCGATCATCGGCCCCGCGCTGAGCCGGGGCTGGCCGAGTGCCGCTTGCACCAACGTCTGCTCGACCTCTCCGACATCCGGCTCGGACAGCAGCAGCCAGTCGTCGGGCAGGGCGAGGTCGTCGTCATCGGCGACGGCGGGCGATTCGAGAACGGTGAGATCGTCCATGCTGTGCGGCCTCCCAGGTTCCTTGCGGCTCAGATCGCGGCGACGAAGAATCCGGCGGCCTGCCGGGCGTCGTCGGTCACCCGCCAGCAGTGGCCATCGCAGGCGGCGTAATACAGGCGCACCCGCTGCCCGGTGGTGGCCGGTGGCTCGTGTCGCATGTCGAACGCGTCGACGACCACCACGCGCCGGGGTGCGAACCGAAGGCGCAGGGCCTGTGCCGCCGCGCGCACATCGGGCTGCGCGTCGGCGATGGCGAGCGCCTCTGCCAGGCTGTCTGCGTGGCTCTCTACGAGGGTGTCTGCGAGGCTGTCGGTCGAACCATCGATCGACTTGCTGCCGAGCGGCGGGGGCGCCGAGGCCGGGGCCGTCTTGCGATCCACGGCCAGGGGGGAGGCAGGGGGGGCGTTCACCGGGCGCCTCTCAGGCCGCGTCGCCGGCCAGGCGGCGCGCTTCCACGGTGATGGGCAGCCCGGTGCCATCGGCCAGCTCAGGCAGTGCCAGCAGCCACCCATTGGCCAACGTGACGGTGCCGCCCCAAAGGCCCGGCTTTTCCTGCGCCACGATCGGCTCTTCCAGGTCTTTCTTCGGCACGTACGCCGAGAGCACGCCTGCGGCGCTTTTGCGAATCATCACGTTCATCGTCGGCCTTCGAGTGGGAACAAGGGTCAGGCGGCCACCGTCTCGGCAGAGGCCGGCGTGGGCTGCAGCAATGGGGCGATCACGCGACGCGCCGCGGCGATGGTCTGTTCGATCTCGTCGTCGGTGGTGTCGCGTCCGAGCGAGAACCGGATGGCGGCCTTGGCTTGCGCGGCGCCTTCGCCCATCGCCAGCAGCACGTGCGAAGGCTGGGTGCCGCCGGCCGTGCAGGCCGCGCCAGACGACGCCACCACACCGGCGCGCTCGAGGCGGCTCAACACGGGCTCGGCGTCGAGCGTGCCGAAGCGCAGGCAACTGGTGTTGGGCAGGCGGGCAACGCCCTCGCCGTAGATGTGCACACCGGGCAAGGCGGCCCGCAGGCCCGCTTCAAGGCGCGCCTGCCGCGCCTGCAGGCCGGCCACATCGGCCGCCAGCGTGCGCGCGGCGCGTTCGGCGGCCGCGGCGAAGCCCACGATGCCGGGCAGGTTCTCGGTGCCGCCGCGGCGGTGGCGCTCTTGGCGCCCGCTGAGCAGAGCGGGGCATTCGAGGCCTTTGCGCACCACCAGCGCCCCGGTGCCCTTGGGCCCGTGCAGCTTGTGCGCCGAGACCGACCAGAGATCGGCCCCGCTGTCGTCGAAGCGGTGGGCGGTCTTGCCCAGCAGCTGGGTGGCGTCGACATGCAGCAGCGCCCCGGCGCGGTGAGCCAGTTCGGCCAGTTCGCCCACCGGCATCAGCACGCCGGTTTCGTTGTTGGCCCCCATCATGCTGACCAGCGCCACATCCGGCCCGATCAGTCGGCTGGCCGCGGCGATGCTCACGCGACCGTCCCCATCCACAGGGATCAGGTCGACCGGTGTGCCTTCGGCTTGCAGCCGTTGCGCCAAAGCCAGCAGGCCGGGGTGCTCCACCGCGCTGAGCACCAGACGCCGGCGGCCGGTGGTGGCCCCCACCGCCAGCGCGCCCAGCACCGCCATGTGGTTGGCCTCGGTGGCGCCGCTGGTGAACACCAGCTCGGCGCCGCGGCAGCCCACCAGCTGGGCCACCCGTGCCCGCGCGTCGCTCAAGACCCGCCGCGCCGCCTGGCCGGGCTCATGCATCGACGAGGGGTTGGCCCAGGCCTGTTGAAGGCACTCGGTCATTTCCTCCAGCACTTCGGCGGCGGGTCGGGTGGTGGCGTTGTGGTCGAGGTAGATCATTGCCAGTACTCCCGGTGAGGGTCGGCGCACAGATGGGCCAGCAGGGCTGTCAGCGAGGGGGCGTCGTGCTTGTGCCGCCAGCAGCCTTGCCGGTGGTCGCGTGCATAGAGTTGCCAGCCGCCTTCGTCGCGGGGCACCAACCAGGCGATGTCGATCTCGCCGCCCTGCGGATCGATGTTGCGCGAGCAGTTCGGGCTCACCACCTTCCAGCCTTGGCCTTCGCGCAGCACGCGAGGGTGCACGTACTTGTAGCGGGCACGGGCATGCAGCGCCTTGGCGATGCGCGCCGCGTCGAGCGTGAGCACGGTCACCTCGCTGCCTCCGGCGCGATTTCTTCTTCCAGGCAGCCGACCACTGCCAGGCCGAAATCGACCATGTAGACCGGCAGGTTGGCCTCGGCATGGTGGCCCACCTGGACGATCTCGCCCATGCCGCCGGCCGGCACGAGCAGGTGATCTTCGGGTACCTCGGGATGGCTGCCATCGTTGTAGAGGTCGATGGCCGCCACCACCTGCTGGCCCCATTCGAACTTCGGCAGGCGTGGCTCGATCATGGTGGGCGTCCTCGTGGTCATCTCAAGTCCTGAAGCTGTCGTGCCCGATCGCCGAGGCTTTGCAGGACCTCATCGGGCAGGTGGTCGAGCGTGCACAGTTCCTTGGCGCGCATGCCCACGCGGTGGCCCGAATCGATGAACTCGACCGCGTAGATGTAGAACTGCTGCAAGAAGGTGCCGATCGAGGTGACGAAGCCGACCTCGCCCTTGTGGACGAGCACCTCGCCAATGTCCTTGCCGTTGTAGGTGCCGTCGTTGCGAATCACGGTGCGGCTGATCACGCGCTCGCCCATCGTGAAGCGGGGCGGGAAGGCCACCTCCAGTTGATCGTCGTCGCGGTTGATGTCAGCCATGTTCCGGCTCGGTGGTGAGGGGGCTGAGCGGGCCGGCCGCATCGTCGGCCGGCGCGTGCTGGCCGGCCTGCTCGTCCAGGCGCTGGCGGGCACGCTGGCGAATTTCCGGCTCCGGGTCGTGGGTGAAGCGGATCAGTGCGGGGCCCAGGGCGCGGTGGGCGGCCTCCCAACGCACCAGCAGGTCGACGTCATCGACGAAGACCCCCAGCAGGTGCGGCGGCAGCCGCTCGGCAACGAGACGGCGCACGTCGGCTTCGGCGTCGTGCACCAGGCGCCGCAGCGCCGGCATCGCCACGCGGCGCGCCACTTCGCGCCGCACGATCGCGTCGGCGTCGCCGATCAGCGCGGGCAGCAGCGCCTGCGGCAGCCGTCGGGCCACCATGGCCCGCACCTGGTAGTCGTCATCGTCGAGCATCGACGCCAGCAGCTCGACCGCCAGGCACTGCGCCACCCGGATCCGCACTTCGCGGTGTTCGTCGGACCGCATCTCGCGCAGCAGGCGTTGCGGCAGGCGCAGGGCCACCTGCAGGCGCACGGTTTCGTCCGGGTCGTGCATCAGCGCCTTGAGGCGAAACGGGTCGGCATGCCGCGCGGCGATGGCCCGCACTTCGAAGTACGGATGCTGCAGGTGATCGTTGGCTAGCTGAGGGTGCCGATGGAAGAAGCGGTCGATGCGCCGCGCATACGCGTCTTCCACGCAGGCGCTGCCGATGCTGCAGCCGCCATCGGCCTGCAACGCGCGGTGGGCGCAGCGCCCGCAATCGATCGCCCCGCCTTGCCAGTCATGCGCGGGAATGTCGTTCCAGTGCGCGGCGGCGGTCATGGTCTCAGGCTCCGGCCTCGGCCACACGCGCCCAGGCGGCGGCACCGAACACCGGCAGGGCGGGGCCGTCGTCGTCCGCATCGGGTGCGTACAGCTGCCGTTCGTGCCGCTGACGCACCGCTTCCAGCAACGCGCCGCCCACGCAATCCTGCGGATCGAGGGTGCGCAGCTTCGCCAGGGCTTGCCGCGCTTCAGCGCTGTCACCCAGCCGCAGGCTGAGGTAGGCGTAGCCCTTGAGCACGAAGAGATAAAAGCGTGTGGCGGCATCGTCTCGCGCGCCTGGCAGCGGATGTTCGGGCACCTCGCGCCAGAGCGCCGGCAGCCCCAGGCGCTGGGCACCGATGCGCAGCGCCTGCCGCGCGACATCGCGTGCGGCCCGCAGACGGTGGCCGTAGAAGTGGTGACGGTAGAAGGCGATGAGCACGGCCGGGTGCTCCGGCGCCAGTGCGCGCGCGCGCATCAACGCCGCCATGGCCGCCGACGGATCGGCCCGCAGCCGGCCGGCCTCGCGCAGCGCGTCTTCGGCATCGGCTGGCAGGCCTTGGCCGAGGACGGCATCGTCGAAGCCCGCGTGGGCGAAGCGGTCGAGCGTGCTGGCGTGCGAGGGGTTCATGGCTTCAGAACCGGGGGCGGTTCGTTCACGGCTAAGCAGTGCTCTTCAGTGCGCTGTGCTGGCCGACATGCGCTTGATCGACCCCGGCGACACCGTGGCTTCGGCCGGCGGCGCCGCGCTATCGCCCGAGCTCGCGCAGCCGCACGAGGCAGCGCCGGGCTGGGTGATGACGAAGCCACTCTTGGTGGGGGTGTCGGCAAAGTCCATGACACCCCCGTCCAGCAGCAGCCGGCTTTCGGCCGGCAGGAAGAGCTGCACCCCGCCCACGGGCAGCACGCTGTCGCCGGCTTGTGCCGCCGCCTCGATCGTGAACTCGGCGCTGTAGCCCGAGCAGCCGCCCGGCGACACCATCAGGCGCATGCCGCCTTCCGGGTGGGCTGAGAACCGCACCATGCGGCGGATGAACTTCTCCGCCGCGGCGGTGATGGTGACGTTGGGTTGAATCATGGTGTCTCGCTCGTTCGAGTGATGGGGAAGGGGCGGGTCGCGTCAGGCCAGCGTCGCGTCAGGCCGGCTTGATGCAGCCGTCCACCGGGCACACCGCGATGCATTGCGGCGAGTCGAAATGGCCTTCGCACTCGGTGCACTTTTTCGGGTCGATGACGAACGTGCCGCCCTTTTCGCGAATCGCGACGTTCGGGCACTCCGGCTCGCAGGCGGAGCAGCCGGTGCACATCGAGGCAATGATCTTCAGGGCCATGATGGTCTCCAGGTGATGCCCCCGAAACGCCTGACACGGCGTGGGCCCCGTCGAGGGCCGCGCGGCGGGGGCGTCCCGGCGGCGGCGAGGGGCGTTGGTGAACGGGGTGGTGGTCAGGCGGCGGCTTCGAGGCCCGCGGTGAAGGCGCCTTGGCGAATGCGGGCGTCGCCGCGCGGCTGGTGCACCAGCTCGCCGCTGGCGATGCGGGCGCGGTAGCCGGCAAACCACGACAAGGCGGCCTTCTCGATGAACTCGTGGGCGTACTCGTCCACCGGCTCGATGCCGGCGGCTTTCAGCTCATCACGCGGGCAGGCACCGATTTTGGAGACGAGCACCGCGTGGCAGTCGTTGATTGCCTGGACGATGGACGGCAGCTGCTCGTCTTCGCCATAGCCGCCCTGGCAGTACAGATCGACCCGGCGATGGCCGACGAACAACGCTTCGCCCTGGCCCACCTCGAAGATCTGGAACTCGGTGGCATGGCCAAAGTGTTGGTTCACCTTGCCGTGCCCTTCGGTGGCCACGGCGACGAGCACCTTCATGTCCGGATCGACGCCGTCTTCGCCCTGCACGGCGGCCAGTGCAGCCTGCTTCGCCGCGTGTTGTGCCTGGCGTTCGGCCTCGACCTGGTCCTGGTAGGTCTTGCGCTTGTCGAGGTCGTACACCACCTCCATCTGGTCGATCTTGTCGAGGGTGAACTCTTCGCTGCGGTCTTCGCCCAGCAGGCCTACCGCATCGGCACGGCACTGCCGGCAATGCCGCATCAGGTTGGCGCCGCCCATGCAGGCGTCCTGCACGGCTTTCAGCTCCTGGGCGGTCGGGCCACGCTGGCCGGTGAGGCCGAAGTGGGTGCCGTGCTCGGGCTCGGAGATGAGCGGCATGATGTTGTGCAGGAAGGCGCCGCGCTTCTTGACCTCGCGGTTCACCTCGATCAGGTGCTCGTCGTTGATCCCCGGGATCAGCACCGAGTTGATCTTGGTGAGCACGCCGCGGGCGGTGAGCATCTCCAGGCCCAGCATCTGCCGCTCGTGCAGGATCTTCGCGGCCTCGTAGCCGGTCACGCGGCGGTGATCCCAGAAGATCCATGGGTAGATCTTTTCACCCACCGCCGGGTCCACCATGTTGATGGTGATGGTGACGTGGTCGATGTTGTACCGGCAGATGTCGTCGACGAGATCCGGTAGGGCCAGCCCGTTGGTGGACAGGCACAGCTTGATGTCAGGCGCCTGCTCTTGCAGCATGCGGAAGGTGTCGAAGGTCTTTTTCGGGTTGGCCAGCGAGTCGCCGGGCCCGGCGATGCCCAGCACCGTCATCTGCGGTATCTCGCTGGCGACCGCCACCACCTTCTTCACCGCCTGCTCGGGCGTGAGCTTCTGGCTCACCACGCCCGGCCGCGACTCGTTGCTGCAGTCGTACTTGCGATTGCAGTAGTTGCACTGGATGTTGCACGCTGGCGCCACGGCCACATGCATGCGCGCGTAGTGGTGGTGTGCCTCTTCCGAGTAGCAGGGGTGGTTCTTGACCTTGTTCCAGATCTCTTCAGGCATGTCGTCGGGGCCGCCCGACGAGCCGCAGCTCGCCTTGCCCGAGCCACCGGTGGTGCCGCAGCCGCCGGATGCGGCGGTCTCGAGGATCTGGCTGATCGCTTGGCGTGATTTGCCAAGGTCGTTGGCGTTGACGTACGCAGTGTTGGGCGACATCGTCGGACCTCGTCAGTGGGGTGGTGGACGAAGCCTGTATTGCGAGACGCGTGCCAGCAGAAATTCTCGATAAATCAGGCACTTGCGAACAACAGGGGCTGTTGGGATGCCGACAAACCCAACATCGTTGGCGTGCCTGCGACGCACGTCATACCGGGATGGCGACGCGGCACAGCGCTTGCAAGCGGATGCGTGCCATCTCAGGAGTTAGCCATGCAGATCGGAGTCGACAGCCAACGTGCGGTGGAGACCAAACGCGCCTACATCATCGACAGCGACGATGTCGGTGCCACCGGTTTGCAGTTCATGCTGGCGGATGAACTGGAGGTGCATCAGATGGCCGCCTGCGCCGACGCGCTGTCGCGCGCCAGTCAGGCCGTCGATGTGATCTTGCTGGGCGCCGAGGCTGCGGGCGCCGCTGGCGAGGCCGGTCTGCGCGCGCTGTTCGGGGCATTCGAGGGGGTGCCCGTGATCGCCTACGGGCCCGCAGGCGACGAGCGGGTGGCGCAGGCCTTGGCGCTGGGGGCGCGGTCGAGCATCGCGCGGCCCTTCAAGCTCGAGACGGTGCGGCAGAAGGTCAACGCACAGATCGGGCGCCGCGCCGTGCTGACGATCCCGGTCGTCAGGGGGTGAGTGTCGCGGTGCTGGCGCCGACCTCTCCCGGCGGCGAAAAGCGCAGCGGCCGTCCGGCCTGCTCGCTGGCCAGGCGCGACAGCAGCTCGAAGAATTCGCGCCCTTCGCGTTCGTGCCACGCCAGGCCGTCGTAGCGGAAGTGGTAGCCGCCCGCACGCGCAGCGAGCCACAGCTCCTGCAGGGGTGGCTGGGCGTTGACGACGATTTTGGTGCCGGCCGGGAACGCCAGCTCCAGCAAGCCGCCGCTGCGGTGGGCGTCGATGTCGATCACATCCTCTTCAAGCCATCGGTCGAGCGTGGTCTCGATCTGGGCCAGCACGGCGTCGCACAGCCGGCGGTAGTCGGCGTCGCTGAGGGGATCGGGCGGGTGAAGGGGGGCGGGCATGCGGTGGCTCAGAACTTGTGGACTTCGATGTTGTGCTTGCGCAGCGCGTAGCCCAGCTGACGCGGCGTGACGCGCAGCAGCCGGGCGGCCTTGGCCTGCACCCAGGCGCAGCGCTCCATCGCCCAGATCAGGCGCTCGCGCTCGCTGTCGGGCGGGTCGTCGCTGGGCGGCCGCGGCGCCGAGCCGATGTGCTCGGTGGGGCCGATGCGCAGCACCTCGTGGGCGGAATCGTCCGGCACCGTGTCTCGGGGCTCGGCCGGTGCCGGGCGAGGAGACACATGCAGCGGCGTGGGCATGCGGATGGGCGAGACGGCGTCTTCCTTGTCGAGGTGGTGCAGCGTCTGGGTGAGGCAGCGGTTGTGGCGGCACGGGAACGAGATGCCGCGGATCACATCGCCTTGCACCATCGTTGCGGTGCGCTCGATGCAGTTTTCGAGCTCGCGCACGTTGCCCGGCCAGTAGCAGTGGGTGAGCACCTCCATCGCGTCGGGCGAGACCTTGAGGCGGCGGCGGTTCTCCTTGTTGAAGCGATCGACGAAGTGCGCCACCAGCGGCGGAATGTCTTCGCGCCGCTCACGCAGCGGGGGCAGCGTGATCGAGACCACGTTGATGCGGTAGTACAGATCGGCTCGGTACTCGCCACGCTTCACCATCTTCTCCAGATCGCGGTTGGTGGCGCAGATGAGGCGCACATCCACCTTGATGGATCGGTTTCCCCCCACCCGTTCGAATTCGCGCTCTTGCAGCACCCGCAGCAGCTTGGCCTGGAACGAGGGTGAGATGTCTCCCACCTCGTCGAGGAACAAGGTGCCGGTGTGGGCCTGCTCGAAGCGGCCCTTGCGATCGCCGGCAGCACCGGTGAAGGCGCCGCGCTCGTGGCCGAACAACTCGCTTTCCAGCAGCGACTCGGTCAGCGCGGCGCAGTTCACCTTGATGAAGGGCGCGTCCTTGCGTGGCGAGAGGTGGTGGATGGCTCGGGCGATGGCCTCTTTGCCGGTGCCGGACTCGCCGCGCAGCAGAACGGTGGCGCGCGACGGCGCAGCGCGGTGCACCTCGGAGAACACCTGCTGCATCGGACGCGAGCTGCCGACCACGTTGTCCAGGCTGTAGCGGCCGCTCGGCTCGGGAGCGAGGGCTTTCTGCAGCCGGGTGGCCTGCAACTGCAGTCGCTGGTGTTCTTCGGTGACGGCGCGCGACAGCACCACCGTCTGCGCCATCAGCGTGGCGGCCATTGTCATCACGCGCTGGTCGTCGGACAGCCGGGCATTGCCTTCGACGCTGCGTTGGGCGGCCAGCACCCCCAGCACATGGTGCTCGGCCTTCAGGGGCACGACGATGAAGGCCATCATGCGCCCGGCCTGGGCACTGAAGGCACCGGTGCGGTCGGTGAACTCGGCCGATTGGGTGACATCGGGCACCGTGGCCGGCAGGCCCGACTGGTAGACCCGGCCGACGACGCCATCGCCGCTTTGCCACACGCCGCGCTGCAACTGCTCGCGGTTCATGCCCACCGCGCTGTGGATGCGCAATTGCTCGTCGTCGCCATCGGCCAGCACGATCATCGCGCGAGGCAGCCCGATGTGGGCGGACAGCACGTTCAGCGCCTCGCGGAAACTTCGTTGCAGATCGAGCGACGCACTGAGGATGCGGCAGATCTCGTAGACCGTGATCAGCTCGACGTGGGATCGTTCCTGCTGGCTGGCGCGGATCATGGCATCGGCCCTTCCGTCACGGTTGCGCACGCACTGCGTGCATGCGGTTGCATCCCGGTGCAGGTTGCGCGTCGCGCCGGAGCATGGGGGACGCCTGCATCGTGCAACGGCTCCACTGATGCAAAAAGCTCGCCTGTGGCAATGAACCGAACAGGGGCATGCGGGGGCCGGGTGGCGTGCCGCCGCCGATGCCGGCGCTCATCCCGCCGTCGGGCGGGTACGGGCGCGGCGCTCGTCGGCCAGGTCTTGCAGCGTGACGGCGCGCAAGCGCTCGATCAGGGCGGCGTCCAGGCTCATCCACAGTTCGTGCGCAGCGCAGCGGCCGGTTCCGGCGCCACGGCAGTGGCCGCGGCCGCCGCAACCCGAGGTGATGCTGCCGCTGTCGACGGCCGCCACGATGTCGGCCATGTCGATTTCGGCGGCAGGCCGACCGAGCAGGTAGCCGCCGCCCTTGCCGCGCACCACCCGCACCAGACCTTCGCGGCGCAGGCGACTGAACAGAACCGCCAGGTACGACAAGGAGATGCCGTCCATGCCGCCCAGCTGCGCCAGCACCACCGGGCGCTCGCCGTCGTGCAGCGCCAGATGGGTCATGGCGGCCACGGCGTGGCGGCCTCGTGTGGTCAGCCGCATGGCGGGGTGGCTCCGCTGCGGGCTGGCAGACGCCGACAGCGCATCAACCGAACTTGAAGAGGATGCCGTGGCCACCGCGTGGGTACTCCCAGGCCACGTTCGCATGCTCGGTGCAGATCACTCGGCAGCTGCCGCATTCGAGGCAGCCATCGGTGATGAGGGTGACGCCGCCGTTGCCCTCGGCCTTGTAGCAGGCGGCGGGGCAGACGAAGGTGCATTGTTGAGACTCACACTCATTCGCACAAACGCCTGCATCCTTGATCTGGATGTGGGGGCGGCCGTGGTCGACCTTGTAGCGGTTCTGGAAGAGTTTGTCCTCGACATTCACGGCGCTGCTCATCGCGTGGCCCTCCAGAGCTTGAGTGCATCGCTCGCCAGGCCGGTGAGCTTGCGGGCAGCCTTGAAGCTGCCGGTGACTTCGCGCTGCTTGGTCATCTTGTCGACACCGTCGACGGTGAACAAGGTCTTGGCGGCGCGATTGACCAGTTCGGGGTAGGTGGTGAAGAACTGCCGGCTGGTCTCCAGCACTTCAGGCAGGCGGCGGTACTTCTTCAGATCCTTCATCACGAAGCTCTCGTCGAGTGCTTCCTTGTAGGCCCGCAAGCTGCGCGCATCCAGCGGTTTGCCGGCGGCCTTGGTTGCGATCACCGTTTCGGCAGCCAGCCGGCCGGTGGTCATCGCCAGGTTCGAGCCCTCGCGGTGGGCAGCGTTGACGAACCCGCCTGAATCGCCCACGATCATCCAGCCTTCGCCATAGATCCGGGGCACCGCATGGAAGCCGCCCTCGGGGATCAGGTGGGCGCAGTATTCCTTCATCTCGCCGCCCTCGATCAGCGGTGCGATCGAGGGGTGACGCTTGAGCTTCTCCAGCAGCGCATAGGGGGCGGTGCGGCGCGGATTCGCCTGGAAGTCGCTCAGCAGGCAGCCGACGCCGATGGTGAGCGAATCCTTGTTGGTGTAGAGAAAGCCGGTGCCCACCATGCCTTCGGTGACCGAGCCCATCATCTCGATCACCACCCCTTCTTCTTCGCCGACGTTGAAGCGGGCCTGGATGGTCTCTTCCGGCATGAAGAGGATCTCCTTCACCGCCAGGGCCACGCTGCGAGGCTGCAGCTCGCCGTGGAAGCCCGCCTTGCGGGCCAGGGTGGAGTTCACGCCGTCGGCCAGCACCACCACGTCGGCGAACACGTCGCCGCCCAGGCGGTCGCAGCGCACGCCCACCACCCGGTCGCCGTCCAGCAGCAACTGCTCGACGGTGGTCTCGCAAATCAGCAGCGCCCCGGCCTCACGCACCTTCGACGAGAACCACTTGTCGAACTGCGCGCGGATGATGGTGTAGCGGTTGTAGGGCGGGCGGTTGTAGTCTTCGCTGCGAAAGTGCGTGCCGACAAAGCTGTTGTCGTCGAGCATCCACATGCGCTGTTCGATGATGTGGCGCTCCAGCGGCGCATCGTCGCGGAAGTCGGGGATGATGCGCTCGAGCGCATCGCTGTAAAGGATGGCCCCCTGCACGTTTTTCGAGCCGGGGTACTCGCCCCGCTCGATCTGCAGCACCTTGAGGCCCGCCTTCGCCATGGTGTAGGCGGCGGCGTTGCCCGAGGGACCGGCGCCGACGACGATCGCATCGAATTTTTCAGGCATGGTCTCAGCTCCGATCACGCAACCTTGCGGATGCGCTTATCCAGGTGGTTGCGGAAGGTTTGCGTCAGCACGGGCAGCACCTGCATCGCATTGCCCACGATGCCGTAGTGCGCGAAGTCGAAGATGGGGGCGTTCGGGTCGGTGTTGATCGCGACGATCACGTCGGCCCCCTCCATGCCCACCCGGTGCTGGATGGCGCCTGACACGCCGGCGGCGATGTAGAGCTTTGGGCGCACGGTCTTGCCGGTCTGGCCCACCTGCCGTTCGGCTTCGACCCAGCCGGCCTGCACCACCGGGCGGGTCGCGCCCACCTCGGCGCCGAGCACGCGGGCCAGGTCCCAGATGAGGCGGAAGTTGTCTGGCTGCTTCAGGCCCTTCCCACCGGTGACGATGACATCGGCGTAGGCCAGGTTCACCGTGTTGCGGTTGGCGTCGGGGATGAAATCGAGCAGCTTGGTGACGATGTCGGTCTCGATCATCGCCAGCGGCATCTCGACGACATCGCCGGTGCGGCTGTCGTCACGCCGTGGCATCGACATCACGCGCGGCCGCACCGTGGCCATCTGCGGCCGGTAGGCCAGCGTCATGATCGTGCACAGCAACGAGCCGCCAAAGGTGGGGCGGGTGGCGGCCAGCGCGCGCCCGTCGATGTTCAGCTCGGTGCAGTCGGCGGTGAGGCCGGTGCCCAACGTGGTGGCCACCGAGCCGGCGAGGTCGCGCCCCATGGTGGTGGCGCCCAGCAGCATGATCTCGGGCTGGTGGGTGTTGACCAGGTCCGTCAGGCCCTTGGTGAAGGGCTCGTTCCGGTAGCCCTTGAGCACCGGGTCTCGCACCACGTAGCAACGGTCGGCGCCATACGCGTAAGCCTCGCGGGCGTAGCTGTCCAGCGGGTCGTCGGGGGCGCCCAGCAGCACGCCGGACACGTCCACCTGCAGCTTGTCAGCCAGTTGGCGGGCCGCGCCCATCAGCTCCCAGCTCACCGGGTGGACGTGGCCGCGGTCGTGCTCGATGAACACCCACACGCCCTTGTAGGCCTTGAGGTGTTCGGGCAGCTCGGTGTTGCGGCCCGCGCGGCCCGCGGCCTTGGGCGCCGCGGGTTTGGGTGCTTCGCTCATGTCCAACTCCTCGGGTTAGCTCAGGCGCTCGACCAGTTCGTCTTCGAGCTGGGGGTGCGCGGTGAAGATCTTCTGCAGCAGGTTCAGCGCCGCGTCCTGGGCGCTGCTGTCGGCCACCACCTGGATGTCTGCCTTCTCGGTGCGTGGGGTGGGGCCGAAGACCTTGCTGACGATGGTGGGCGAGCCCTTCAGCCCGATCTTGGTGAGGTCTTCGATGCCGGCATCGTCCTTGTTCCACTTGCGCACCGCGAAGCGCGCGGCGCGCAGCATGTCGTCCAGAGACGCGAACCGCATCTCGTTGGTGCCTTCGAGCATCGTGATCAGCGAGGGCAGGGTGGTGTCCAGCACCTGCACGCCCCCTTCAGCACGGCGCTCCACCCGCAGCCGCCGCGCGTCCAGATCGACATCGACGATCCGGCTGACGTAGGTCAGCAGGTTCAGCCCCAGCCGCTTGGCCACGCCGGGGCCGACCTGGGCGGTGTCGCCGTCGATCGTCTGTTTGCCCGTGAAGACCAGATCCACCGCCTGCTCTTCGCCGATCTTGCGGATGGCGGCGGCCAGCGCGTAGGAGGTGGCCAAGGTGTCGGCGCCGGCGAAGGCGCGGTCGGTCACCAGCACCGCGTCGCTTGCACCGAAGCTGATGCACTTGCGCAGCGCCTCCTCGGCTTGTGGCGGGCCCATGCACAGCATGGTGACGCGACCGCCAAAGCGGTCCTTCAAGCGAAGGGCCTCTTCCAGCGCGAACAGGTCGTAGGGGTTCACGATGGCCGGCACCCCCTGTCGCATGATGGTGTTGGTGACCGGGTGCACCCGGATCTGGGCCGAATCGGGCACTTGCTTGATGCAGACGACGATGTGCATGGCGGATTCCTTCAGGCGGCCCGCTTGTCGGCGAGGCTCTGGCGCAGCGTCGTGAGCGACACGTGCTGGGTTCCGCCGGTGTCCTGGAAGACCTTGAAGACCTTCTCTTGTGCGGCGGTCGAGGTGGTGAAGTCCTGGTAGGCCTGCTGCAGCAGTTCGCGGTAGCGCCGGAACATCTCCACGTCTTCCAGGCCTGCCAGGCCCTCGGCCCGGTGCAGGTACTGATAGAAGCGCTTGAGGATGTGCAAGCGGTTCACGTGCACCACCCGCTCGTCATAGGGGATACCGAAGAATTCGAGGAACTCGTTGGCGCTGGACAGCGCCTTGAGCCGTTGGGTCAATCCGTCCATCGGGGCCTCCGTCAGTTCACCAGCCCGGCCAGCGGCAATACGCCGATGTACAGGCGCTCCAGTTGGTCGTCGCTCGGCGCGCGCTTGATCGCCGTGGCATGCGCGCGGATGCGTTCGAGCAACAGCGGTACGGCCTCGTCCGGCAGCGGCAGGCCGAGCCGTTGGCATGCCGCCCGCACCCCGGCGGCGCCCGAGTGCTTGCCCAAGACCAGGCGGTGCTCGCGCCCGACCTCGGCCGGGTCGAAGGTCTCGTAGTTGCGGCGGTCTTTCAACAGCCCGTCGACGTGGATGCCGGACTCGTGTGAGAACACGGCCTCGCCGACGATGCACTTGTTGGCGGCCACCGGCCGGCAGGCCGCGCCGGCCACCCGCTGCGACAGGGCGGGCAGGGTGCGCGTGTCCACACCGGTCTCGACGCCATACAGGTGCCGCAGCGCCATCACCACCTCTTCCAGCGGCGCATTGCCGGCCCGTTCGCCCAGACCGTTGACGGTGACGCTGGCATGGGTGGCGCCGGCGTGAAGCGCCGCGAGCGTGTTGGCGGTGGCCAGGCCCAGGTCGTTGTGGGCATGGATCTCGATCTCGAGATCGCATTCGCTGCGCAGCGATGCGATGCGGTCGCGGGTGGTGAAAGGGTCCAGCAGGCCAAGGGTATCGGCGTAGCGCACCCGCACGGCGCCGGCCCGTTGGGCGGTTTCCACCACGCGCAGCAGGAAGTCCGGGCAAGCGCGCGACGCGTCCTCCAGGCCCACGCTGGGGGTGAGGCCGGCGTCACGTGCGGCGGCCACGCAGCGCTTCACCATCGCGAGCACCGCCTCTCGACCCTGCCGCAGCTTGTGGGTGATCTGGATGTCGGACACGGGAACCGCCAGATGCACCAGGTCGGCATCACAGCGGGCGGCCAGGCGCAGGTCGATCTCCGACATGCGGGCCCAGACCATCGTGCGTGCGCGCAGGCCGCTGCGGGTGATGGCACGGATCACCGCCACCTCGGCATCGCCCATCGCGGCGATGCCCACCTCCATCTCCGGCACGCCGGCGTCGTCGAGTGCGCGTGCGATCTGGAGCTTCTCTTCATCGGTGAACGCCACACCGGCGGTCTGCTCGCCGTCGCGCAGCGTGGTGTCGTTCACCGTCACGGGCCAGGCCACCGGGTCATGCATGTCATTGCTCCCGTGCGTGGTTCTTGGTGTAGCGGGGCAGCTCGACCACCAATTCACCGCCGCGCAGCTTCACGCAGCAGGCCAGGCGAGATTGGGCGTCCAGGCCCCAGGCCTCGTCCAACTGGTCTTCTTCCTCGTCGTCGGCCGGCGCGAGCAATTCGCCGCCGGCGCGGATGTGCACATGGCAGGTGGCGCAGGCCCCCACCTTCTCGCAGGCGTGCTCGATCGCGATGCCGTGATCGAGCAGCGCGTCGACCAGCTTGCGGCTGCCCAGGGTTTCGAAGGCCAGGCCTTGCGGGCACAACCCCGGGTGGGGCAGCACGCGCACCTGGGTGGTGACGTTGGTGGTGGGGCGGGGGGGGGGGCGGCTCATCTCACACCCCCAGTTGTTCGAGGTGTCGGCCGGCCAGCGCGTCGCGCACACGCTGGTTCATGCGCCGGGCGGCGAAGGCGGTGGTGGCGTCGTTCAGCCCGTCGGTCTCGCGGCGCAGGGCGTCGCGCAGTGCCTTTTGCTCGACGAGCGTTCCGCCTTCACTCACGGCGCACTGCTCCAGCAGGTCAGCCACGCCCTGCATGGCCTTGAGGATCTGGAACTGCTCTCGCGGCACCAGCAGCGTGCCGTCTTCGCGCAGCGCCGCGTCCACCGCGTCGAGCAGGCGGCGGGCCTCGACCTCGGCTTCGCGCAGCATCCGCGCGGCGGCGTCGGCATCGGCGCTGTCGAGTGCGCTGCGCAGCATCGCGGCCACCGCGTCGTGCTCCAGGCCGTAGCTGGGCTTGACCTCGACGTGCGCCTGTACGCCGGTGGCCTGCTCGCTGGCGCTGACCGAGAGCAGCCCGTCGGCGTCGATCTGGAACGTCACACGGATGCGGGCGGCGCCGGCCACCATCGGTGGGATGCCCCGCAGCGTGAAACGCGCCAGTGAACGGCATTCACCCACCAGCTCGCGCTCGCCTTGCACCACGTGGATGGACATGGCGGTCTGGCCGTCCTTGAAGGTGGTGAAATCTTGTGCCCGTGCGGTGGGCACCGTGGTGTTGCGCGGGATGATCTTCTCGACCAGGCCGCCCATCGTCTCGATGCCCAGCGACAGTGGGCACACGTCCAGCAGCAGCAGACCGGCGTCCGCGGCATCGCCACCGAGAACCCGGTTGCCCACCAACTGGTCGGCCTGGATGGCCGCACCCAGCGCCACGGCCTGATCCGGGTCGATGTCGGTGTAGGGCTCCCGGCCAAAAAACTGGGCCACGGTGCGGCGAACCAGCGGCATGCGGGTGGCGCCGCCGACCAGCACCACGCCCTTCACGTCAGCGGGCCGAAGGCCGGCATCGCGCAGCGCGCGCCGGACCGGGCCGAGGGTGCGCTCGACCAGCCGCACCGTCTGCGCTTCGAGGGTGGCGCGCGTCAGCACGGCGGTCTGGGTGGCGCCATCGTGGCGCGTGCAGGCCATGGCGGATTCGGTCTCGCTGCTCAGGGCCTCCTTCACGCGGCGGGCGGCAGCCAGCAGTGCCGCGCCGTCGCGTTCGCTCCAGGTGAAAGCCGGGTCCTGCTCACAGAACCAGCGCACCACGCAGGCATCGAAGTCGTCACCGCCTAGCATCGCATCGCCGTTGGTGGCCAGCACCTCGAACACTCCGCGGGACAGCCGCAGGATCGACACATCGAAGGTGCCTCCACCGAGGTCGTACACCGCATACAGGCCTTCGCTGGCCGTGTCCAACCCGTAGGCGATCGCCGCGGCGGTGGGCTCATTGAGCAGCCGCAGGACGCTGAGGCCGGCGCGTTGGGCGGCGTCCTTGGTGGCCTGGCGTTGCGCGTCGTCGAAGTAGGCCGGCACCGTGATCACCGCGCCGGCCAACTGGCCGCCCAGCGACGCTTCGGCGCGCTCGCGCAGGGCGCGCAACACCTCGCAGCTCACGTCCACCGGGCTCTTCAGGCCTGCTCGGGTGGCCACGCCCACCGCCTGGGCGCTGAGTGCGCGCAGCGGATAGGGCACAGTGCCCGGGGCGATGTCGGCAGCGCTGCGGCCGATGAGGCGCTTGACCGAGGCGATCGTGTTGTGCGGATCGGCAGGGGCGCGCTCTCGGGCTGCGTCGCCCACCAGCACCTCGCCGCTGGTCCCGTAGTGGACGACCGACGGCAGCAGCGCGCGGCCGTTCGAGTCGGCCAGCACGGTGGGAACGCCGCTGCGCAGCGTGGCGACGAGTGAGTGCGTGGTGCCCAGGTCGATGCCCACCGCCAGGCGGTGCTGGTGGGGCGCGGCCGAGCGCCCGGGTTCGGCGATTTGCAGGAGGGCCATGGCGCGCTGCCGTCTTGGGGTGGGTGTCAGACCGCGAAACTCTCGCCGCACCCGCAGGTGGCCGATGCGTTCGGGTTGTTGAACTTGAAACCTTCGTTCAACCCCTCGCGTACCCAGTCCAGCTCGGTGCCGTCGACCATTGGGAGGCTTTTCGGATCGACGAGCAGGCGCACGCCTTCGCTTTCAAAGCTCAGGTCGTCGGGGGCGGGCGCATCGGCGAACTCCAGCGCATAGGCGTAGCCAGAGCAGCCGCTGGTCTTCACGGCCACGCGCAGGCCGAAGCCGTTGCCGCGCTGCACCAGCGCCTTGCGGATCTGGTGGGCGGCCTTGGGGGTGACACTCAGGGACATGATGGCCTCCTTCAGACAGAGAACGAGCTGCCGCAGCCACAGGTGCTGGCCGCGTGCGGGTTGCGGATCACGAAGCGCGAGCCTTCCAGCCCCTCCTCGTAGTCGATCTCGGCGCCGGCCATGTACTGCAGGCTCGACGCATCGACGAGCACCTTGATCGCGCCGGCTTCCACACAGGTGTCGTCGGCCTTGATCTCGTCGTCGAAGGCGAAGCCGTACTGAAACCCTGAGCAGCCGCCGCCGCTGACGAAGATGCGCAGCTTCAGGTTCGGGTCACCCTCTTCAGCCAGCATCTCGCCCACCTTGCGCACCACGGCATCGCGCACGACGAGGGGCGTGGCGCCTTCGGGCAGCACGAAGGGCGTGGCAGGCGTGATGCTCGCCGATGAGCAGGAAGAACCGGCTTGCGGTTGCGATTGGCAGGCGGACATGGGCGGGGCTCCTTGCAGACGAGGGTTGGGCCGTGGAGTGGCGCTCTGGGGTGGTGGGTCAGGCCGCGGCCTGGGCGGGCTGGCAGGCGGCGTGTTCGAGGCGGTCGGTGTGGCGCAGTCGGTAGTCGGCAACCGCGGCCTTGATCGCGTCTTCGGCGAGGATCGAGCAGTGGATCTTCACCGGCGGCAGGGCCAGTTCTTCGGCGATGGCGGTGTTCTTGATGTCCAGCGCCTGCTCCAGCGTCTTGCCCTTGACCCATTCGGTGACGAGCGAACTGGAGGCGATGGCCGAGCCGCAGCCGTAGGTCTTGAACTTGGCGTCTTCGATCAGGCCGGTGCTGGGATTCACCTTGATCTGCAGGCGCATCACATCGCCGCAGGCGGGCGCACCGACCATGCCGGTGCCGATGTCGTCGTCCTCGTTCGCAAAGGCGCCGGCATTGCGGGGGTTCTCGTAGTGGTCGATGACTTTGTCGCTGTAGGCCATGGTGTTCGCTCCTTGGGAATCAGTGTTCAGCCCATTGCACGCGGCTCAGGTCGATGCCGGCGCAGTGCATGTCCCACAGAGGGCTCAGCTCACGCAGCCGATGCACCGTGTCGCGGACGCGCTCGATGGCCACGTCGATCTCGGCCTCGGTGGTGAACCGGCCCACCGAGAAGCGGATCGAGCTGTGCGCCACCTCGTCGGGCAGGCCCAGCGCGCGCAGCACGTAGCTCGGCTCCAGGCTGGCGGAAGTGCACGCCGAGCCCGAAGACACCGCGATGCCCTTCATGCCCATCAGCAGGGATTCGCCTTCGACGAACGTGAAACTGACGTTGAGGTTGTGCGGCACGCGGCGTTCGAGGTCGCCGTTGACCTGGATCTCCGGGATCGACTGCAGGCCGGCCAGCAGGCGGTCGCGCAGGGCACGCATGCGCTCGCTCTCGATGCCGATCAACTCACGGGCCAGGCGGTAGGCTTCGCCCATGCCGACGATCTGGTGGGTGGGCAGGGTGCCCGAGCGCATGCCACGTTCGTGGCCGCCGCCATGCATCTGCGCTTCGATGCGCACGCGCGGCTTGCGCCGCACGTACAGCGCCCCGATGCCCTTGGGCCCGTAGGTCTTGTGGGCGGACAGGCTCATCAGGTCGACCGGCAGTGTGTCCAGGTCGATGGCCACCTTGCCGGTGGCCTGCGCGCCGTCGACATGGCACAGCACCCCGCGGCTGCGACACAGTGCGGCGATCGCCGGGATGTCCTGGATCACGCCGATCTCGTTGTTCACGTACATCACCGACACCAGGATCGTGTCGGGCCGGATCTCGGCGGCCAGCAAGTCGAGATCGAGCAGGCCGTTGGGCTGCACGTCGAGGTAGCTCACCTTGAAGCCTTCGCGCTCCAACTCGCGCATGGTGTCGAGCACGGCCTTGTGCTCGGTCTTCACCGTGATCAGGTGCTTGCCCTTGCCGGCCCGAAAGCGCGCGGCGCCTTTGATGGCGAGGTTGTTCGACTCGGTGGCCCCCGAGGTCCACACGATCTCGCGTGCATCGGCACCGATCAACGCGGCCACATGCTCGCGGGCAATCTCTACCGCCTCTTCAGCGGCCCAGCCATAGGCATGGCTGCGTGAGGCCGGGTTGCCGAACTGTTCGTACAGGTACGGCACCATCGCGTGCACCACCCGCGGATCCACCGGTGTGGTGGCCGCGTAGTCCAGGTAGATCGGTCGGGCATCCAGCTTCAGATCCATCATGTGACTCCGGCTCAGGGCTTGTACCCCTGCATCTCAAGGACCGTGCCAGCCGCGCCCAGGAGAAAAAAGCCGTTGTGGATCATTGGCTTGGCGCATTGGCGAGGCGTTTTGTGGGGTGTGGAAGAAGCCCGACGCGATGTCGCAGTGCTGTCGGTTTTGTCGCATCACCGACGAGGGCCCTCGGATGTCGCACCGGGCACTCCGCCGCGCACGACAGCGCCGACGCGCATGGCATCAAGCCTGCTTGCCGATGCCAGGCATTCAGGAGCCTCGACATGAACCTGTTCACCGGCGAGTCGGCCGATGAGTTCTTTGGTGGTGACGTGCCGGCGACGGTGCGCCAGATCCTGCATCGCGCGGCCCAGGCGCCTCGCACGGAGGTGGGCTCACTGCTGTGGACGGCGCAGCTCGTCGCGCCCGATGGACTGCCGGTGTACTACGCGCTGTACAAGCATCACGCGTCGCAGCGTGAGTGGACCTGGGCCGAGCGGGCCGCGCGCCGAGGGTTGGTCGAAGCGGCGCGGCAAGCCGGTTTGCCGGCCGATGAATGGCAGGTGCAGCCGGGCCACCCGGCGGCGACCTTCCGTGACAACGGCCCGGCGCGGTTCTGGCTCTTCACGCTGAAGGCCCTGGCCTTCCTCGCGCTTCGCCAGCAGCGACTGAGCGAAGCGCGGGAGTTGCTGGCGCACATCCAGCGGCTTGACCCGGAGGCGCGCATCGGCGACGACGTGATCGCGTCGCTATTGCGCTCCATGGGCCCCGACTTGTGAGGAGCGACCGGTGCCGTCGAGAGATGAGTGAGGAGCGTGCGGGCGGCTGGGTTCAACCCCAAACGTCGAACAACTGCGGCAGCGACGGACGGTAGAAGCGCAGCCAGCTGAGCGTGGCCGGCGCCAGCGAGCGGGCGGCGAACCACAGCGCCTCATCCTGCGCGCGCCCCGGTCGGGCCAGGGCCGCTGCCACCGTGCGCCAGCCCGCCCAGTCGATCTCGGGCATGGGCCCCTGGGCCTGCGGCTGCACGGCGGCCAGCGTATCGGCCATCAGCGCCAGCTGCCGCTGGACCTCGGCGCGGGTCAGCCGCGAGCGGAGTAAATCCGCTTCGTCGAGCGTGTCGGTGAGCGTCAGCACCGCTTCGGCTGCGCACTGGATCACGCTCAGCAGGGGTGCGGTGAGTTGCATGGGTCGATCATCCCAAAGTTGGCCCGCGAATTGCTGGGTATCTCGCATCGATGGCCAGTCCATTTCACTGGACCAGGAGCAGTACCCGATGCGCAGTGACAGCCTGACCCTTTTCGCCCACACCGGCCTTACCAGCCATTCGGCCCCGGCGGCGGCCTTGTCCGCCCCGATGTCGACCTGCTACGAGGTGCGTTTCCGGTCGCTGTTCCATGCCGGCCGGGGCGTCACCTTCCCCTGCGATGCGGACGGGCAGGTGCTGCTGGAGGGCTTGAGCGAGCGGGCACGGTCGGCCTACCACCGGGCGCGTGCACTGGTGGGCAGCGAATACGCGGTGCCCGAAGTGCAGCGCTGCCACGGCCGCTGAGCCCAGCCCTGCCCGCCACCGGGTGCCCGGCGCGGGCCGTGACTGGGCGATTTGTTGAGCGGAGCGTTGGCAGAGGCTGCGGCACCGGCATCGGCACATGATTCGGCAAAAGCGACGGCATGCGCACGCTCCAGGCTGGCGGCGGGTGCGCTGCGCTCGGCCATCACAGCCTGGGGATCTGCTGCGGGGGCACCACCTCGAAGCCGCTGTCGCACGCGCCGCGGTTGCAATGCGGCTCGCCCGCCAGGGATTGCACCCGGCGCAGCCACTGGCCGTCTTGCTGGCGCCAGGCCTCGAAGCTTTCGCTGCGCAGCATGCGCATGAAGGGCTGGTCTTCGTCGTCGAACTGGTAGTCCCACTGCGCGTAGTGGTGACGGTAGTAGCACAGCCGCCCGTGGACGTCGTAGCCGCGCCATTTCGAGGCGGGCACGCTGTCGTCGTGGTGCGATTCCATGCGCACGGGCCAGCACACGGCGGCGTGCAGCTCGGCCGGCAGTCGGGCCTGCCAGGATTCGTCATTGCGTTCCATGCCGATCGTTCCTTGTTGTCTCCAATGGGGCGGCGCTCTGTTCAGGTCGGCGCGCAGGGCCGCATGAACGAGGCACTCTTGACCTGTGCGAACAGCGCTTCACCAGGTTGCAGTTGCAGCGCTTCCAGAGAGCGCCGGGTGATGCGGGCGATCAGTTGGGCCGCAGGGCGTGAGGTCGCTGTGGCGGAAGGCGCGTCGTGTCCCAGGGACAGCTGCAACAGCGCCATCGACCCCTCGCCGCGCCAGCCGCACAGCGTGACCGGCAGCACATTCAAGATGCTGGTGTCGCGTGGCGCGCTGCGGGCCACGCTCACATCGCGCGAGGGCACCCTCACGCGCACCTCGGCACCCACCGGCTGCGCGATGCGGCCGACCCACAGTGCACCGCCGCGCAGTGCCACCCGCGTCAGTTCGAACCGCTCGTCATGCTCGACGATGCGGCCGGACAGCACCGCGCCGCCGGCCTCGTCGGTGGCCAAAGGCAGGTCGTGGCGGCTGAGCAGATCGTCCAACGGGCCGGCAGCCCGAACCCGGCCCTGCTCCATCACGACCAGGTGGTCGGCCAGGCGCGCCACTTCGTCGGCCGCGTGGGTGACGTAGACGATGGGCATGTCCAGCTCGAGGTGCAGGCGCTCGAGGTAGGGCAGGATGTCGGCCTTGCGGGGCGCATCGAGGGCGGCGAGTGGTTCGTCCATCAACAGCAGCTGCGGGCTGGTGAGCAGCGCGCGGGCGATGGCAACCCGCTGCCGCTCACCGCCGGAGAGCGTCTCGGGACGTCGGGGCAGCAGGGGCTCGATGCCCAGCAGCTCGATCGCCTGGTCGCGGGCGGTCAAGCGGCGGCCCGGGGCGATACGGCGCCAGCCGTAGTCAAGGTTGCGCTCGACGCTGAGGTGAGGGAAGAGTGCCGCTTCCTGGATGACATAGCCGATCGGGCGCCGGTGGGTGGGCACGAAGAGGCGCTGCGCGTCGTCTTGCCACAGTTGATCGCCCAAGGCGACGCGGCCCGAGGCCCGCTCCAGCCCGGCGAGCGCCCGCAGCACCGTGGTTTTGCCGCAGCCCGAGGGCCCGAACAGCACGCTGATGCCGCGGCCGGGCAGTCGCGCATCGACCTGCAACTCGAAACCGGGTCGAGACAGTGAAAGCGCCATGTCGAGCGGGCCGGGCCGCGCGACGGCACGCGGCGCGCTGCGCTCACCTGTCGCGCCCGCGGCCAACCCGCGCCCGCCGAGCGCCAGGCGCGTGGCCAGCTCAAACGGGAATGCCACGGCGGCCTCCGTCGCGCTGCGAGCGTTCCACCCGGTAGAGCAGTGCGAGCACGGCCCAGGCGAACACCACCATCGCCGCCGCGAGACGGTGGGCATCGTCGAACTCGGTGCTCTCGACATGGTCGTACAGCGCCACGCTGAGCACGCGCGTCTGTCCCGGCAGGTTGCCGCCGATCATCAACACCACGCCGAACTCGCCCACGGTGTGGGCGAAGCCCAGCACCGCCGCAGTGATGATGCCGGGCTGGGCCAGGGGGACGGCCACGGTGAAGAAGCGGTCCCATGCATGGGCACGCAAGGTGGCCGCCGCCTCCATCAGCCGTGTGGGCACCGCCTCGAACGAACGCTGCATCGGCTGAACGACAAAGGGCAGCGAATACAGCACCGATGCCAGCAGCAGGCCCTGGAAACTGAACGGCAGGGGGGCGGTACCCAGGGCCCGCGTGGCCCAGCCCAGAGGCCCCTGGGGCCCCATCAGCAGCAGCAGATAGAAGCCCAGCACCGTGGGCGGCAACACCAGGGGCAGCGCGATCAGCGCCGACCAGACGGGCTTCCAACGGCTGCGGGTGTGGGCCAGCCACCATGCGATGGGCGTGCCCACGGCCATCAGGCACAGCGTGGTGAGCGTGGCCAGCTCCGCCGTGAGGCGGATCGCGAGCCAGTCTGCTTCGCTGAAGAACATGGCCCGCTCACTGCCCGTAGCCGTAGGCGGCGATGATCGCCCGTGCCGGCGCCGAGCGCAGGTAGGCCAGCCAGTCTCGTGCGGCGCTGGAGGCGGCCCCGGCTTGCAGTAGCACGGCGTCTTGCCGGATGGGCCGGTACAACGAGGCGGGCACCCGCCAGTACGAACCCGACGCTGCCTGCCCTGGCGCGGCCACCTGTGACAGCGCGACGAAGCCCAGCTCGGCGTTGCCGGTGTAGACGAACTGGTAGGCCTGGGCGATGCTTTCGGCCTGCACCAGCTTGGGGGTGAGGGCCTCCAGAACGCCCCGGGCTTTCAGCACCTCGATGGCCGCCGCGCCATAAGGCGCCAGCTTGGGGTTGGCCAGCGCGAGGTGGGTGAATCCGCCGCTGGCGAGCACGCGCCCATCGCCATCGACGACACCGGCTCTGGCACTCCACAGCACGAGCTGCCCCACCGCGTAGGTGAAGGCCGAGCCGGGGACGGCGAGTTGCTCGTCGATGAGCTTCTGCGGGGTTTCTTCGTCGGCCGAGAGCAGCACCTCGAACGGCGCACCGGCGCGGATCTGCGCGTAGAACTTCCCCGTCGAGCCGGCGGATATCTGCACGGTGTGGCCGCTGGCCGCATGGAAGGCTTCAGCCAATTGGGCCGCGGGCCCGGCGAAGTTCGCGGCGACCGCGACACGCACCTCGGCGGCCGTCGCCACGCTGGCGCTCACGACCGACCAGGTCGCCCACAGCAGCATTGCGCCACGGCGGGTGCGGGCGCCAAGCCATCTCATGCGGCGGCCTCTTCCGGGCCGAAGCACTGCACCTGGTCGCTGCAGGCGCTGCAGCTCGGGGCGCGGCAGATGTGCAACTCGGCGCGGTCGCAGAGCTGTTTGTAGAGGAACTTCTTCCATTTCATGTCCCGGTCGTTGCGGGCGGCCAGCGCGGGAAAGCGCTGGGCCATCAGCATCGACAGCTCGTGTCGCGAGGGCAGCCAGAGGTCTTGCCAGAGGTGGTTGGCACCGAGGGTGGCCTGGGCAATGGCATGCGCCAGCCAGCGCCGCTCGTCGAGCGGGCCGATGCCGTCGTCCATCAACAGCGCCACCACGTCGTCGATCTCGTCCTGGCGTGGCTCAGTGCGTGGCGACAGACCGCTCCATTGCCAGCCGAAGGCCTGCGCGGCGCCGGGGAACCAGCGCTCCATCATCGCGGCGATGTCGTGGGCATCGAGGCCTGCCAGCGGCAGTGCGTCGGGGCCGTGGCGCCCGACGGCCGCGGCGATCACCCCCGCCATGGCCTGCAGGGCCGGCGAGTTGGGGGTGCTCGCATGGGCCATCAGCGCGATCAGCACGGCACGAATAGTTGGCACGGTGCCCAGGGTGTTCACGCGTCCACCGCGGCGTGGGTGTAGCACCTCTTCGGGCAGATCTTCGAGCACGCGGTGCAGCCGATGCACAACTCTTGGTGTGCGATCGTCATCACCTTCTTTTCGTACTCTTCGTCGTCATCGTCGTCGAGCGAGACACCGACGCGTTCTCCGTCCTCGTTCAGGCCCACCATCTCGAGCACGCCTCGCGGGCACACCTTGTAGCAGCGGCCACAACCGATGCAGGTCTGCTCGTTGATGTGCTGCACGAACTTCGGCGTCCAGACCTCGCCGCTGGGCAGCGTGACGACAAAGTGGTTCACGGCCGTCTCCTCAGCTTGGGGTGGCCGCTGCCAGCTTGCGTCGGGCGGTCATCAGTGCGGCGTGCGCGTCGTAGGCGACCTGGGCCACGTCGAGAATGCGCTCCCAGTGGGTCGGCAGCTCTTCGGAGAGATCGTGCAGGTCCATCTTGGCCTGCGTGGCCTTGGCGTTGAGCTTTTTCAGCTCGGCCTTCAGGGCGTCGCCCTCGTTGGCCGGCACCGCGCCGGCGGTGGGGGTGTGCTCAGCCATAGGTGGCCACCTCGCTGTAGGACTGGACCATGCCGATGCCTTCGTCCACCAGCTTGCGGCCGGCCTCGGCCAGCTTGGCCAGCGAGGGGTAGCCGAAGCGGTGCACGTCGCGCAGGTGCCGGTTGACCACGATCAGCCGTCCGGCGGTCAGCACCGCCCGGCCGAATCCCTCGTGGCTCATCTTCATCATCGGGCTGACCATGCACCCGGTGGCACGCTCGATCGACAGGCCCACCGCGTTGTGGAACAACTCCAGGCGCCAGAGGGTCTCCGGGTCCGGGTCGCCCATGATGGGCAGTGCGCGGCGCTGCTCGGCGGTGAGGATGTAGGGTTCGAGCAGCTTGGCGTCGCTCTTGCCCTCCCAGGTGCCGTGGGTGTCCTGGGCGCGTATCTGCTTGATCAACTCGCGAATGAACGGGTCTTGCAGCAGCGCTTCTTCGCTGGGCGCTTCGACCGTGGCTTCTGCCGTCATGACTTCACCTCTTCGTCTTCGAAATCGAAGGACTTCTCTTGGCCCTTGGCGAGCGCCTTGCGCAGCCAGGGGGGTGGGGTGCCCTTGAGCACGTCTTGCATCTTGTGGAGCAGGTCGGTGATGGGCTCGGGCTGGGTCACCTTGATCGGGTGGATCTTGGTGGCCACCACGCGGGCGGCGGCCGAGCCGCCAATGGCCGCCACGTAGACGATCGCGCAGTCGTGGATGGCCGCGAGCTTGGGCGCCAGCTTGTCCTCGTTGCCGTCTTCGGCCAGGTCTTCTCCGAAGCCGAAGTCCTGCACGAAGCGGTAGCCGCCGGCGTCGATCTCGTAGACCGCCAGGTGCTTGGCCCAGCCAAAGTGGGCGTCGACGTGCTGCTGGTCCTGGGTGGCAAAGGCAACTTTCATCGTTTCTCCTGGTCGTGGTCACCGGGTCGGGGGTCAGGCGCTGGCGGCCGCCGTTTCGCGGCCGGGGGTGGGTTCTCCCACCGCCGCAGCGCGGGCTTCTCGGGTGAGCGGCCAATCGTTCGGGCCGTGGTGTGGGATCTGTTCGATCAGCACATTGCCCACCTCGTAGACGAGATCGCGTGTGCCGCGGTAGCCCACCTGTCGCTTGTGGGCGTTGCCGATGCGGTCGAACATCGGGATGCCCAGCCGAAACAGCGGCTTGGCCAACCGCTCGGCGGCCTGGCGCCCGTGCGAGTGCGTCATCAGCAGGTCGCAGCCTGCGGCGCCGGCGGCCTGCTCGAAGTCTTCGAGGTCGCCGATGACCACCTCGTTGGTCGGCAGCCGGGCCAGCAGCGGCGAGGCGGTGGTGGTGATGCACACCGACAACTCGGCGCCCATCTCGGCCAGGAAGCTGCCCACCGACCAAAGCAGGTCCGGCTCGGCGCCGAGTGCCACCTTGACGTTGCCAAAATGGAAGTGGCCATCGAGCATCGCGTCGACTAACTGGCTGCGCTGGCGGCGCAGCCGCGCGGGAACCGGCCGGCCAGCCAACTGGCTCAGGGTGTGGACGAAGGCGTCGGTGGCGGTGAGGCCGGTGAGCCGGTCGAACACGGTGAAGGGCACACCGCAGCGCTGGTGCAGCGCCTCGGCCGCGGGCCGCATCTGCTCGCCGATGGCCAGCGTGTGAGCTGCACTGCCCAGATCCTTCAGCGCCGCCAGCGGTGTGCCGCCGAGCGTGGTGCCCAGCCAGTCTTCGGGAATGTGGCCGTCGAGTGAGCCGGAGACATCGGGCACGAACACCGGCTCGAGCCCAAAGGCCTCGACCATCTCACGCAGCTCTTCGATGTCGCCTGGTGTCAGGTGGCAGCCCGGCAGGATGTTGACGCGCTCTGCGCGCACCGTGGCACCTTCGCGCGGCACTTGCGTGACCAGCGCTTCCACCGCCTTGCCCCAGCCGTCCTGGAACGCGCCGGTGAAGTCGGGCGTGGAGACGTAGACGATCTCCGTGTCCGCCAGCTCGGGGTGCTTGCGTCGCGTCAGCGCCAGGTAGCCGTGGACATCGTCGCCCTTGGTCTCGGTCAGCCCGGTCGAGCAGATGCAGATGATCTCCGGCTGCGCGCGGCTGCGGATGTTGAGGATGGCCTTCTCGATGTTGTCGTAGCCGCCCATGATGGTGGTGGCTTCGTTCATCGCGGTGGTCTGCAGCGGGATGGCTTCTTTGAAGTGGCGCACCAGCACCACCAGCCCGAACGAGGTGCAGCCCTGTGAGCCGTGCATCATGGGCATGCACGAGGCCAGGCCCATGAAGGCGTAGCTGGCGCCCAGTGGCTGGCTCATCTTCAGCGGGTTGACTGCGCAGGCCTTGCGAGACTCGACGATGTGGGCCATGGCTGTGCTCCTCGCGCGGGTCAGGCGGGCTGGGCTTCGCGCGCCAGCTGGGCCGGGTCGGGCGCCCGCAGCAGTGGATCGGCAGCCTCCCACGGTGCCGGTGTGCGCACCTGTTGCCACACCGGGTTGAACAAGGCCTTGTCGATCTCGGCCACCATCTCGACCATGCCTTCGTAGCCGGCGAACGCGTGGTGGCGCTCCTGGTTGATGTCCATCCAGGGCATGCGGGCCTTGAGCGCCACGAATTGGCTGCGCCCGCCGCTCAGCATGATGTCGGCCTTGGCGTCGCGCAGCATCGCGTACATCTGCCGCGGCGTCATGTCGTCGATCATGTGGGCGTCGTCGCCCATGATCTCCTTGATCTTCTCTTTGTCTTCCTTGGTGGATTTCTTGATGCTGGTGCCCACCACTTCGAGCCCGGCCTCTTGCAGCGCCGACACGACGGACCAGCTCTTGACGCCACCGGTGATGAGCAGCACCTTCTTGCCGGCCAGGCGCTGCCGGTAGGCGCGGATGCGTTCCCAAGCGCGGGCCTCTTCCACCCGGATGAGCGCCTCGGTGCGCTGGCGCAGCTCGGGGTCGGCGCCGCGTTCGATCAGCAGCCGCGCGATCTCGCGCAGCGTGGTGCTCATGTCGCTGATGCCGTAGAACGAGCCTTCGAAGTACGGGATGTCCCAGCGCTGCCGCATGCGCGTGGCGATGTTGATCATCGACTTCGAGCACACCATCATGTTGGCGCGTGCCCGGTGCGCGGAGGCCACTTCGGCGTAGCGGCCGTCGCCCGAGATGCAGCTGAGGACGCGCACGCCTAGCGCATCGAGCAGGGGCTTGACCTGCCACAGCTCGCCCGACAGGTTGTACTCGCCGATGATGTTGATGTCGTAGGGCGTGGTGGTCGCCGGCTCCATCGTGCCGATGACATGGTCGAGCAGCGCCTCGGCGCCGAGCTTGTTGCCCAGGTTCTTCGGCCCTGCGAAGCCGGGCGAGTTGACCGGGATCACCGGCTTGCCGAATTTCTCGGCCGCCCGTTTGCATACGGCTTCGATGTCGTCGCCGATCAAGCCGGTGACACAGGTCTGGTAGACAAACACCGCCGGCGGGTCGTACTTGTCGATGATCTCGCGGATCGACTTGAACAGGCGCTTCTCCGCGCCGTAGATCACATCGAGCTCATTGATGTCGGTGGTGAAGCCGGTGCGGTAGAGGGTCGAGCCCGACGAGGCGCTGTGTCGGTTGTCCCACGAGTTGCCCTCGCACGCGATGGGCCCATGCACGAGGTGGGCGACGTCGACGATCGGTTGCAGCGCGATCTTGGCGCCATCGAAGGCACAGCCGCCCGCGGCCGCGCCCGGCGTCAGCTGCTTGGTGCAGCCCTTCTTGCGTTCCTTCTCGCTCTTCGCCTGGTTCTTGTCGCACCCAGGCTCCTCGAACACCTCGGCGATCTTGGCTTTGAGCGATGCGGACATGGAACTCTCCTCGGGCCCCGGGGGCGGGTCGGTCGGCGGTGGTACGCCATCGCTATTGCAGCTTCAGTGCCAGGCGGGCGATTCTTTTGAAATCAACGACTTGGCGACATCTCCGCGCATTGACGCGCGGGGCGAGGCCTGGCTTCCTTGACGGGTTTGGCGGGTTTGCGACAAAGCGGCCGCGCCGGGCACCACGGCTTTGTCGCGGTGTTGAAAGGGGCGGTTTACGGATCTTTACCGCGCGGGAAAACGGCTCTGACGTGCGCTGCGCAACATCCTTTCCATCGTCACGCAGACGCAAGCCCAGCAAGGAGCCGCGATGAACACCACCACCCACACCTTCCCCCGCGCCTGGCGCTATGTGGCAGCCGGCCTGGCACTGTCGGCGGTCGCCGCATTCAGCCTGGTCAACCTCGCTTCCGCGCACGCCCGGCCCGATGGGGCACCGCCTGCCGGCATGCACCAGGGCCCCGGCTTCGGCATGCCGGGCATGGGCCTGCCGATGGCCGGCCCGATGATGGACCGCATGCTGGATGAGATCCAGGCCACGCCCGCCCAGCGCGAGCAGCTGCGCCAGCTGGCCGAATCGGCCCGGGCCGATCTGAAGACGCCGATGGAAGCCGCGCGGGCCGACCACGAGAAGATGGCCGAGCTGTTCGCCCAGCCCACGGTGGATGCGGCGGCGGTCGAGTCGCTGCGAAAGAAGATGCTGGCCCGGCATGACCAGGTGTCCAAGCGCATGAATGTGGCGATGCTGGACGCGGCCAAGGTGCTGACGCCCGAGCAGCGTCAGCAGATGGCGTCGCTGGCCAAGCAGCATGCCGAGCGGATGGCCGATCGCCGCGCCGAGCGCATGGGCCCGGGTGCTGACGCTGCGGCGCACTGACCAAGGGGTGCCGCCATGACGTATGCTTTGCCGATGTCGCGCCCGTCGCGCGGCCTGCGTGAGGGGGCGTCCAGCTCCTTCGCCGCCCTGGACATGACCGCCTCCAAGCTGCTGCTCATCGACGACGATTCCCGCCTGACGTCCATGGTGGGCGACTACCTGCGTGGCCACGGCTTCGATGTCGACACCGCCGGCTCGTTGGCCGCGGGCCGCGAACGCCTGCGCAGCGGGCTGTACGACGCCTTGGTGCTCGATCTGATGCTGCCCGACGGCGATGGCCTGGAAATGACGCGCGAGCTGCGTGGCGATGCCCGCACCCGGCGCCTGCCGCTGCTGATGCTCACCGCCCGTGGCGAACCGATGGACCGCATCATTGGCCTGGAGATCGGCGCCGACGACTACTTGCCCAAGCCTTTCGAGCCGCGTGAGCTCCTGGCCCGCATCAAGGCCCTGCTGCGCCGCGCCGCGCCGGAGCCGGCCAACGATGAGGTGCTGCGCTTTGGCCGGCTCGAAATCGACCTCGGCGCCCGTGAAGCCCGTCTGGACGGCCGGCGCTGTGATCTGACCGGCCACCAGTTCGAGTTGCTGACCGTGCTGGCCAGCAGCCCGGGCCGGGTGCTGAGCCGCGATCAGATCATGGACGCCCTCAAGGGCCACCCGATGGAGGCCTTCGACCGCTCGATCGACGTGCATGTGTCGCGCATCCGGGCGGTGATCGAGGACGATGCCAAGAACCCGAAGCGCGTCCTGACGGTGCGCGGCACGGGCTACGTGTTCGCCCGCAAGCAAGATCAGGAATCCTCCGGCAATGACTGACGTGGGGCGGCGGGCGGGTCGCCCCGGTGGTGGGCGGCCTTGAAGTCGCTCTACCTTCGTATCTGGCTCACCGTGGTGGCGGCGCTGGCGCTGTTTGCGCTGGCGTCGGGTTGGCTGCTGCAGCGTCACCTGGAACAAGAGCGCCAGCGCGCCGAGGCCGTCATCACCGAGCGCATGGCCGCCTGGGGCGACCTGATCCAAAACTCGATTCCCGGGCCCTCGGCCTCGACCGACGAGCAGACCTCGGCGTTGCGCGAATGGTCACGCCGCTTGCGGGTGCCCTTGGCGCTGCACGACGCCCAGGGTGAGCGGATCGGTGCATCCGACTCTTACCTGCGGCGCGAGGCCGAGGGCGCGAACAGCCCGCGCCGGCCGTTCTCGATCCGCCTGGAAGACGGCCGCACGCTGTGGCTGATGCGGCCCAACGTCGTGCGGCTGCAGCGCGATGGCGGGCCAGAGGGTGAGCGCCCGGCCATGGCCATCGGCGCCACGGTCAGTACGGCGCTGGAGTCGGCACAAACCTCGCCGACCGCTCCGCATCCCCCCGCCTCGGCCGTCATGGGCCGCCCGGTGTTCAACCCAGGCTCGCCGCACGACGGGCCACCGCCGGAGGGCGTGCGGGACGGCCCACGGGAGGGCCTTTTCGGCGGGCCACCCGGGCCCCCGCCGGACCCGCTGGAGGTGGTCACCGCCTCGATCGGCACGGGCGGCAACCCCGGGCCGGTGGGACCGGGTGGGCCGGGCGGCCCCGGCGGCCCGGGTGACCTGGGCCCGGGCCGCGTGGCCGGGGCCAGTGGCGGCCCGTTCCGTTTTGCGGTGCCGCTGCTGCCGCCCCCGGCGGCCGATTGGCTGGCCAGCCTCGGGCTGGTCGCGCTGTTGTTGATGCTGTTCCTCGCGGTGGCGGGCGGTGCCTATCCGGTGGTTCGTCGGTTGACCCGAAGGCTGGAGAACCTGAAGCAGGGCGTCGAGGCATTCGGTGCCGGGGCCCTGCACCACCGTGTGATGGCCGATGGCAAGGACGAGGTGGCCGCGCTGGCGACCAGCTTCAACCGCGCCGCCGAGCGCATCGAGGCTCTGGTGCGATCGAACCAAAGCCTGTTGGCCAACGCCAGCCATGAGCTGCGCTCGCCGTTGGCGCGCCTGAAGATGGCGGTGACGATGCTGGGCGACGCGCCACCATCGATGCAGGCCAACCTCCGGCGCGAGATCGACACCAACATCGGCGAGCTGGATTCGCTGGTCGAAGAGGTGCTGCTGTCCAGCCGGCTGGATGCCGGGGCGGTGCACGACCTCAATGAACAGGTGGATCTGGTGGGCCTGTTGGCAGAAGAGGCTTCGCGGGTGGATGCCGAGGTCACCGCCACGCCCGAGGGCTCGGCCTTGGGCGTGGTGAAGGGCAGTGAGCGGCTGCTGCGCCGCGCGGTGCGCAATTTGCTGGAGAACGCCCGTCGCTATGGCGGCGGCGACGTCAGCGTCGAGCTGGTGCCGGCGCCCGGGCGCCGCGTGGCGGTGCGGGTGTGCGACCGCGGCGCCGGTGTGCCCGAGGCCGAACGCGAGCGGATCTTCGAACCCTTCTATCGCATGTCCGGCCACGCCGAACGTGAGGGCGGTGTCGGGCTGGGGCTGGCGCTGGTCAGGCAGATCGCGGCGGCGCATGCCGGCACGGTGGTCTGCGAGGCGCGAGACGGCGGCGGCAGCTGCTTCGTGATCACGCTGCCGGCTTCGTCGGCCTGAGCGTGAGCTGCATCAGCACCGTGAGGGCCACGCCGGCCACCACGAGGCCGCAGGTCGAGGCGGCCCAGAAGCCCGGCGCACCCTGCAGCATGTCGGGCGTTCCGCCCCACAGGTTGAAGCCAAGCGCGTAGCCGCCAAACAGGCCAATGCCCCACAGCGTGCCCGCATAGATGAACATCGGCAGCGTGGCGATGCGCCAGGCCCGGAGCACGAAGGCGGCGATGGTCTGCAGGGCATCGGCCAGGTGGAAGATGACGACCCAAGCCAGCAGCGGCAGGGCGGCCGCAGCGACCGCGGCGTTGGTCGTGTAGAGGCTGATGACCGGCTCACGCAGCAGGTAGATCAGCGAGCCCAGGGCGGTGGCGATCATGCCGCCCAGCCACATGCCGTGCCAGCCGAGCCGGCGCGCGTCGGTGAGATCGCCCGCCCCAATGCGTTGAGCCACCAGGGTGCTCGTCGCATTGGCCAGGCCGAGCGGGAGCATGAACATCATCGACACGATGTTGACGGCGATCTGATGGCCGGCCACCGGCAGGGTGCCGATGCGGGAGATCAGCAGCGCCATGACGCTGAAGCCGGTCACCTCGACCAGAATCGCCAGCCCCATCGGGACGCCCAGTTTCAGCAGGCCCCACAGTGCCTCGCGGTGCGGGGCGTGCAGCCCGCGACCCCACAGCTTGAACTGGTCGTAGAAGCTGTCTCGTCGCATGAGCGCAAATGCCAGCAGCACCTGCGCCCACATGGCGATGGCCGTGGCCACCCCGGCGCCGGTCACGCCCAGTTCGGGGATGCCCAGCGCCGGCACCCCGAACACCAGCATGATCGACAGCGGAAGCTTGGCCGCGAGCCCGCCGATCTGCAACGCCATCACCGCCTTGGGCCGGGAGACGGCGGTGTTGAAGCCACGGAACACCGTGAACATCAGCGCAGGAGGCAACGCGAAGGTGAGCGCCAACAGATAGCCGCGCACTCGCTCGGCAATGTCCGGCGAAGCCTTGGCGACCCACAGAAAGGGCTGGGGGAACAGCAGCAGCGTGCAGCCGATGACCGACAAGCCCAGGGCCAACCAGACGGCCTGGTGCAACTCGTCGCCCGCGGCCTCAAGACGGCGGGCGCCGAAAAGCTGGCCTGCAATGGGCGACACCGCCAGCACGATGCCCATGAAGCCGACGAAGATCGTCACATAGGCCGCAGCGCCGACCGCGAAGGCCGCCAGATCCTGGGGCGAATGCCGGCCGACCAACACGGTGTCGATGGTGTTGAAGGCCAGCACCGCGATCTGGCCAATGACCACCGGCCACGCGAGCGGCATGATCCGCCGCACGTCTGCCAGGAAGCCTTGGCCCCGCCCGCCGGGTGGGGGGGAGACGGTGGCCGGCACGGGCGCGGGCTTGCTCACGCCACCCCTTCGCCGGGGTGCGGTGGAAAGCTCTCGGCGGCGGGGTGGTCGTGGCCGGTGGCGGCCCGAGCCCGCTCGGCGTAGCGGTTGAAGCGCCAGGCCTTGGCCTCCAGCGTGATGCGGCGCCAGACTTGCCGCTTCTCACCCGGGGTGAACACTGGCCAGTTCTGCACTTCGTCTTCCGTGCGTCCGCAGCCTTTGCACACGGCATCGCCCTGGGCTGTGGAGCAGATCGCGATGCATGGGGCGTCGGGCGTGCTGGCGTACCAGCGCAGCCAGGCATCCCGCGCCCGCGGCGGCATGCTGTGCTCGTCGGCTTCGTTCTCGCGGTAATACACCATGTAGGCGTAGACCTCCGCCAGGGCGAGGACCTCCGGGCAGGCCGTCACCCCGTCGGGTGACGGTGAGCGATCGCGCCACCAGTTGATAGCGAGTTCGATGTCGTGGATGTGGATGCCGGCCATGCGCAAGAGATGACGGCCAGGCGGCACCGGCCTGGCCAGAAGGGGACGGCGATTCTAGGGCGCGCGTCCGCCATCACCCTGCTGCCGCGCGAGCACCCCCCGCGCTGGGCAAGGGAAAGACCAGGCAGGTGGTGGTGCCGTGGGCGTAGAGCTTGCCATCCGGGCCGACGATGCGGGCCTCGGCGGTGGCCAATTGGCGCCCGCTGTGCACCACCTGCCCGATGGCCCGCAACGGGCCGCTGCGGGCCGAGGCGGCGCGCACGATGTTCACGCTCAGCTCGGCAGTTGTGTAACCCATGCCGACCGGCATGGTGGAGTGCACGGCGCATCCCAACGCCGAATCCAGCAAGGTGGCATACCAGCCGCCGTGCACTGAGCCAATCGGGTTGTAGTGCTTGAGCTGCGGGGTGCCTTGGAAGATGGCCTTGCCCAACTCCACCTCGATCAGGCTGAAGTCGAGCGTCTCTGCGATGTGTGGATACGGCAGTTCGCCCGCCAACATGGCCTGCAAAGCCTGCAACCCGCTGAGGTGCGCCACTTCTTCGGGCCGTGCCAGCCCCACGCCGCGGCCGGATTGGAGGCGGGCTTGGAGCTCATTGAATTGGCGGGTCCACGCGTCGGCTGAATCTTGCAGGTTCATCACTATCCTTGTAACTACAATAGTTGTAGCTGCATTTTTATCATGAACGCTGATCCCCTGACCCCGGCGGCGGTGTCTGCCGCCCTCCAGGCTTGTTCGCACGACCGCATGCGGCGGCTGATGCGTCGCCTTGCTTCTCACTTCGATGCCCGCTTGCGAGAGGCCGGCTTGAAGACGACGCAGTTTTCGTTGCTGGCCTATCTGGCAGCCCAAGGCCCGATACGCCCGGCGGATCTGGCCCACGCGATGGGGATCGACGCCTCGACACTCACGCGCAATCTCAAGCCAGTGGCGCAAGCCGGCTGGGCCGAGGTCGTGGCCGGTCGTGACGCGCGCAGCCGGCTGGTGCGTCTCACCCCGGCGGGCCGAGTGAAGCTTGCCGAAGGGGGCGCCCGCTGGCGCGAAGCGCAGTCCAGCCTGACCGAGCAACTCGGCGCAGAACGCATCGCCGCGATGCACGGCTGGATCGACGAAACGCTGGCCTTGTTGCCGGCGGGGGAGGATTGAGTTCTACCCCTGGGGGCGAGCAGGTCACCTCGGCTGCAGCGCTGCCACGATCATGATCCGGCGATCAGCAATCCATCTTCCACCCAGCGGCGCAGGGAAGAGGCCATCCAGATTGGAGCTTGGTCGCCGTGGTGGGCTTGGGCGAGTTCGCACAGGGCGGCGAAGGGCTCGCCAGCCAGGCACGCGGTCAACGCATCGGCCTCATCGGCCTGCAGTGAGCGCCAGCGTGTTTCCAGGCCTTGACGCCAAATCAGCAGCGAGTGGTCGAGCGCTTCGGGCTCGGCCGTTGTCGCGTCTTCGTCGTGCGTGAGGGCCTGCCAGATGGGCTCCACCGCCCATTGAAGGCGGAGCACGTGCACGGAAGGGTGGCCGCTGAAGCGTGCCTCGGGCCACGCCGCCGGTGGGAGCGCCACGAGATCGTCGAAACGCAGCGGCAGGTCATCCGCCGCGTCGAAGCTGCAGCCCAACGCCCACTCCATGGCTGCCAGATCGGCCAGTGCGGGATGGGGCAGGGCATCCGGATGGGTGGCAAGCCAGGCCGAAAGCCGGTGGCCGAACCAGCGGATGGAGGGCTGCCGAGAGGGCTCGTCAGCGAGGTAGTCGAGCGTGAGGCGGGCGAAATCCTCATCGCCCAGCACCCGGTGCAAGATGGGTGTGTTGCTGCGCAGTGCGTCGATCAGGCGGGCGCGGTAGGCGTGGTGATACGCATCCACCCGGGCGACGCGGTCGATGGGGGCGCGAAGCAGGCCCGTGTGGGCGTCTGGGCTTTCGGCCAGCAATAGCTCGGCAAACGCGCGCTGTTGCTGGCGCAAGGTGGCGGGGGCGTTCATGCGGCCAGCTCCACGGGCGGGACCAGGGCAGCCGCGCTTTCGTCGCGGGCCCGCTGCAACTCGGCCACCAGTTCAGGCAGCGGCGGGATGTGGTCGTCGCGCTCGATCATCGTCGGGACCGGCCCGAGGCGGCCGATGGTGTAGCGGTACAGATCCCACACTGCCTCACACACGGGGTGGTCATGGGTATCGATCAAGAACCCGTCGTCATTGACTTCGTGGCCGGCGAGGTGAATTTGTCGAATCCGGTGCGCGGGCAAGGCGTCGATGAAAGTGCGGCCGTCAAAGCCGTGGTTGGTGGCGCTGACATACACGTTGTTCACGTCGAGCAGCAGCTCGCAGTCGGCCCGGCGGACGAGTTCGGCCAGGAATTCCCATTCCGCCATGTCGTCTGCGGCCCAGGTGATGTAGCTGGAGACGTTTTCGAGCACGAGGCGTCGGCCCAGCATGTCCTGCACCCGCAGCACGCGTTGCGTGACGTGGCGCAGCGCCTCTTCGGTGTACGGCAGGGGCAGCAGATCGTGCAGATTGCGACCTTCGACGCCCGTCCAGCACAGGTGATCAGAGATCCACGCCGGCTCGATGCGGTCGGCCAAGGCTTTCAGATCACGCAGATAGCCGAGGTCCAAGACATCGGTGCCGCCGATCGACATCGACACGCCATGCATCACCATGGGCACGTCGCGCCGGATCGCATCCAGGTGAGCCAGGGGTTTGCCGCCGGGCACCAGGTAGTTCTCGGAGATCACCTCCAGCCAGTCCACCCCGAGGCGCGGCGCCGGTGTGGCGCGGAAATCGGCGTAGTGGTCGGTGCGCAGGCCGAGGCCGAATCCGGTCAGGTTCGTGTGGGACATGGCTGAGAGAGGCGAAGAACTCGGGTCCGTGGGGCGGGTAAGGGCCGCGACGCGAAGGCAGCGGCCCGTAGGACGATGATCAGCCCTTGACGACCGTGCCACCCGCCTTGGTGCACTCGTCGGCCGACTTCTTGTTCACCCAGCCTTGGCCCTTGCAGGTGTTTTGGCCTTTGCACTCGCTCTTGGCGGTCTTGCACTCGGAGGTGCCCTTGCAGCTGTTGACGCCGGCGCACTTGACGCTACCGTCTTCGGCGGCTTGCGCCATCGGGGCGGTGCCCAGGGCAAACAAGGCGGCTGCGGCGGCTGCGATGGCGAGGCCCGACTTGGTGGTTTGGATCATGCTGATTCTCCTGAAAATTTGAAAAGACGAGAGGGGTGATGGGCCCCGGCCGTCAGGCCAGGGGCGCCAGTGGTTTGTACGGCAGCTTGGCCGCGGTGGATGCAAAGAAGATGGGCTGGGCGCAACAGCGTGCTCAGGTCTCAGGCTCGTCTTGGCATCGAGGCCGCGCCGTTCGAGCGGCGTTTGCCGCCCGTGGATCAGCCCTTGACGACCGTGCCGCCCGCCTTGGTGCATTCGTCGGCCGACTTCTTCGTCACCCAGCCTTGGCCCTTGCAGGTGTTGTGGCCCTTGCACTCGCTCTTGGCCGTCTTGCACTCGGAGGTGCCCTTGCAGCTGTTCACGCCGGCACATTTGACGCTGCCGTCTTCGGCGGCTTGCGCCATCGGGGCAGTACCCAGGGCGAACAGGGCGGCGGCGGCAGCGGCGATGGCGAGGCCAGACTTGGTGGTATGGATGTTCATGATGAGACTCCTGTCAGTGAAGGTGAGATGAGCGGGTCAAGCCCGAAGAGCTCGGCCGGCAGGACCGGCGGGAGCCGTCCGTTGCAGGACCTTGCCGCCGTTGGTCGCGGCCGTGGCCAGGTCCTTACACCCCATACGCCCTACGGTTTCATCTGGACGCAGTTTCGGGAGTGCACAAATCCTTCACATCCGACACGCGCTGGGTCTATGCGTCGGCGGGCTTCACGAAACAGAATGTGATCCCATGAGGAGAAGTGCTTTGATTGGCGCGCTCGTGGGCGCTTTTGTGACCGTGTCGGCCATGGCAACGGTCGAGTCCATCCGGTACCACCATGGCGCCCCGCCGCCGTCCGAGCAGGCCACCGAGCGCCTGTTGGGTGAATTCCAGGTCAATCCTGCCTGGATCTTGTCAGGCAAGCCGGTGTTTCGGGGTGCCGAGACCGTGCGTTCACCGGACGGCAAAACGATCAGCGGCTTGTGGGCCTGCGACGGCCCGACCTCGTTCGTCTGGCACTTCAGCCACGATGAGACCGTGCACCTGCTGGAAGGGCAGGTCGAAGTCGAGTACCAAGGGCGGCGCTTCACCATCCGCCCGGGCGATACCGCCAGCTTCCACGCCGGCACCCAGGCGGTGTGGCACGTGCCGGAGCACGCGACCAAGGCCTACACGCTTCACCAGCCAGGGTGGCTGGTCCGCGCGTGGCGCAAGCTGGCGAACAGCTGAGGCGCGCAGCCGTCAACAGAGGCCCGGCGGTGGCGATACCGTCGGGCTTTTTTGTTCACCAGCTCGGGCGGCCGAGTCCCATGACGCGGCGGTACCACTCATGGAAGTGCTGCATGCCATCTTCCATGGGGCTTTGGTACGGGCCGGCCTCATCGTCACCGCGATCGAACAGCGCGCGGCGCCCCGCGTCCATCCGCTCGGCGATCTCGTCATCCTCGATGCAGGTTTCCATGTAGGCAGCCCGCTGGGCCTCGACGAATTCGCGCTCGAAGGCGGCGATTTCTTCGGGGTAGTAGAACTCGACGATGTTCAGCGTCTTCTGCGGCCCTTGCGGGTACAGCGTGGAGACGGTGAGCACGTTCGGGTACCACTCGATCATGATGTTCGGGTAATACGTGAGCCAGATGGCGCCGTGCTTGGGCGGGCGGCCATCGCCCAGCCGCAGCACTTCATCGTGCAGCCGCTGGTACACCGGTGAGCCCGCCCGAGCGAGGGCGTTCTGCACGCCGACCGTCTGCACGGAGTGGTGCTTGCCGAACTCCCAACGCAGGTCGTCACAGGTGACGAACTGGCCGAGTCCGGGATGGAACGGGCCCACGTGGTAGTCCTCGAGGTAGACCTCGATGAACGTCTTCCAGTTGTACTGGCACTCGTGCATCTCGACGTGATCGAGCACATAGCCCGAGAAATCGAGATCAGCGCGCGGCCCCATGTGGGCGAGATCGGCGGCAATGTCGCGGCCGTTGTCCTCGAAGACCAGGCCATTCCAGGTGCGCACCTTGTAGTTGTTCAGGTGCAGGCAGGGGTCATGGTCGAAATGCGGGGCGCCCAGCAACTGGCCGTGCAGATCGTAAGTCCACCGGTGCAGCGGGCACACAATGTTCGAGCGGGTGTTGCCACGCCCTCGCAGCATGACCGCTTGGCGATGCCGGCAGACGTTGGAGACAAGCTCCACGCCCTTTCGGGTGCGCACCAGCGCGCGGCCCTCGCCTTCCTGAGGGAGCGCGTAATAGTCACCCAGTTCGGGGACGGACAGTTCATGCGCCAGGTAGCGCGGTCCGTGCTGAAAGATGAGTTCCTGCTCCCTTCGGAGCAAGTTCTCATCGAAATATGTGGATACGGAGAGTTGAGAGCGCGCGCGCTCCAGAGCTTCCAGCGTGATGCTCAGGTCCGACATGATCCCCAGGATCTCCAAAAAACATGTCTGCCCCCCACCCGGTGGCCCCGCGGGTGGGTCTGAAAAAATGAAACCCCGCTCCATCCAGGGGGATGAGCAGCGGGGGGAAGCATTGTAGCCCCAGCTGTCGGCTCGGGGCCACGATGGAGGTAAATTACGGTCGGTTTTGGGCATCGCCGCCTAGGCGTTGCGGGTTTACGCGAGATGTGCTGACTACAATTGCCATTTGCCCGTAATACACCAAGATGCCACGCGCCGCCCCCTCTGCAGCACCGGCCGCTGACGCTCCCGCCAGCTACGAAGCCGCGCTGACGGAGTTGGACGCCCTGGTGCAGGCGATGGAGGGTGGCCAGCTGCCGCTGGACAAGCTGCTCGAGGGCTATCGCCGCGGTGCCTTGCTGCTCGACTTCTGTCGTGAACGGCTGGCCAGTGTCGAGACCCAGGTGAAGGTCCTGGAGGAAGGGTTGCAAAAGCCCTGGACGAACGCATGACACCTGACGAATTTGATGATTGGGCCCGGGCCGAACTGCTGGCTGTCGAATCGGCGCTGGACAGCCTCGTGCCGGCCGATCCGCCGGCCGGCTTGGGCGATGCCATGCGCTACGCGGTGCTGGACGGCGGCAAACGCCTGCGGCCCTTGCTGGTGTTGGCCGCATGCGAAGCGGTGGACGGCGCCTCATTCGCGGCCATGCGTGCGGCGGTGGCGGTGGAGTTGATCCACGCCTATTCCCTGGTGCACGACGACATGCCCTGCATGGACGACGACGCCTTGCGTCGCGGCAAGCCGACCGTTCACGTCAAATACGGCGAGGCCCAGGCGATGCTGGCCGGTGACGCCATGCAGGCGCTGGCCTTCGAGGTGCTGACGCCGGAACAGGGCATCGCACCCGCGTTGCAGGCGCGTCTCGTGGGCCTGCTGGCCCGCGCCGCGGGCCATGAAGGCATGGCCGGCGGCCAGGCAATCGACTTGGCCAGCGTGGGTCACCGCCTGGATGAGGTGGCGCTGCGCGACATGCACCGCCGCAAGACGGGCGCGTTGCTGCAAGCCAGCGTCCTGATGGGCGCAGCCTGTGGGGGCGTGGCCCCGGCGGCTTGGGACGCGCTGATGGACTACGGTGCGGCGATCGGCCTGGCGTTTCAGGTGGTCGATGACATTCTTGACGTGACGCAAGCGTCCGAGACCCTCGGCAAGACGGCCGGCAAGGATCTCGAGAACAACAAGCCGACTTACGTGACGGTGCTGGGCATGGATGCCGCGCGCCATCACGCCTGTGAGTTGCGTCAGCAGGCCCACGCGGCCCTGCAGCGCAGCGGCCTGGCGCGAACCCAGCGTCTTGCCTGGCTGGCCGACAAAGTGGTCGACCGCCATCACTGACCCGACCGTGCCAACGCCGGATCGCGAGCAAGCCATGACCCAAGCCCTGTTGCACACCATCCAGTCCCCGCAGGATTTGCGCAAGCTCAACCGAGCGCAGTTGAAAACCGTGGCTGGCGAGTTGCGGGCGTTCTTGCTCGACAGCGTCAGTCGCACAGGTGGGCACCTGTCGTCCAACCTGGGCACGGTCGAGTTGACGGTGGCACTGCACCACGTGTTCAACACCCCTTACGACCGGCTCGTGTGGGATGTGGGCCATCAGTCTTACCCTCACAAGATCCTGACCGGCCGGCGTGAGGCGATGTCGTCGCTCAAGCAACTGGGTGGCATTAGCGGCTTTCCTCGCCGCTGCGAGAGCGAATACGACACGTTCGGCGTGGGCCACTCGTCGACCTCGATCTCGGCAGCGCTGGGCATGGCTCACGCGGCCAGGCTGAAAGGCGAGAACCGTCACACCGTCGCGGTGATCGGCGACGGCGCCTTGACCGGAGGGATGGCCTTCGAAGCGCTCAACCATGGCGGCTTCGCCGGTGGTCATGGTCTGCCCGACATGCTGGTCATCCTCAACGACAACGACATGTCGATCAGCCCTCCCGTGGGGGCACTCAACCGCTATCTGGCGCGCCTGCTGAGCGGAAAGTTTTACGCCGCGGCGCGCGAGGGTGCGAAGAGCGTCTTGCGCAACACACCGCTGTACGAGTTCGCCAAGCGTTTCGAAGAGCACAGCAAGGGCATGGTCGTGCCCGGCACGATCTTCGAGGAATTCGGCTTCAACTACGTGGGCCCGATCGACGGGCACGATCTCGATTCGCTGGTGCCGACACTTGAGAATCTTCGCGGGGCCAAAGGCCCGCAGTTTCTTCACGTGGTCACCAAGAAGGGCTATGGCTACAGGCTGGCCGAGTCCGATCCGATCAACTACCACGGCCCGGGCAAGTTCGATCCGGCCGTCGGCCTGCAAAAGCCGGCCACCGCGCCCAAGACCACGTTCACCCAGGTGTTCGGGCAGTGGCTGTGCGACATGGCCGAAGCCGACGAGCGCCTGGTGGGCATCACGCCGGCCATGCGCGAAGGCTCAGGCATGGTCGAGTTCGAGAAGCGCTTTCCGAAGCGATACCACGATGTGGGCATTGCCGAGCAGCATGCGGTCACCTTTGGTGCGGGCCTCGCGTGCGAGGGCCTCAAGCCGGTGGTCGCGATCTACTCCACGTTCCTGCAACGGGGCTACGATCAATTGATCCACGACGTGGCGATCCAGAACCTGCCGGTGATGTTTGCGCTCGATCGCGCCGGCATCGTCGGCGCCGATGGTGCCACCCACTGTGGGGCCTACGACATCGCCTATGTGCGCTGCGTGCCCAACATGGCGATGCTGACGCCGGCTGATGAGAACGAATGCCGCATGGCGCTGAGCACCGCCTTCCAGCATGACGGCCCGGCGGCGGTTCGTTATCCGCGTGGCAGCGGTGCCGGTGTGGCTGTGCAGCCCGGCTTTGCCACGATCCCGTGGGGCAAGGGCGAAGTTCGCCGTGAGGGCCGCCGCATCGCGATGCTGGCCTTCGGCACCTTGCTGTACCCCGCCATGGCGGCGGCGGAGAAGCTGGGGGCGACCGTGGCCAACATGCGATTCGCCAAGCCGCTAGATACCGAGTTGGTGCTTGAGCTGGCGCGCACCCACGAGGCGCTGGTGACGATCGAGGAAGGTTGTCTTCCGGGCGGTGCCGGCAGTGCTGTTCTCGAGACGTTGCAGGCGGCAGGCATGACCACGCCGGTGCTGCGTCTGGGGTTGCCCGACGAGTTCATCGAGCACGGCGATCCGGCCAAGCTCCTGTCGTTGTGCGGGCTGGATGCTGCGGGCATCGAGCAATCGGTGATCAAGCGTTTTGGCGCTCCTCTTTCCCTGGTCACGCCAGCGGCTGCCTGACACACCGATCGTGACTGGCGGCACCTTGTCCACCTTCAGGGTTGCCACCATCGCTTAGCACGGATCGGTTTCCCCTCGCGGCAGCAAGCGCTGCCGAAAGCTGCGAAGCTACGCGGCTGGTTCCTGTTGTCTGCTTATGAATCACCCGACCGAAGCGCTGCACATTCCCGATACCCAGAGCGAACGCGATGAACGCCATCTGGCGATCCAGCGTGTCGGCGTGAAGGATGTGCGCTACCCATTGACGCTGAAGGTCGCGGGGGCCGAGCAGAGCACCGCGGCACTGTGGAACCTGGACGTGGCGTTGCCCGCGGACAAGAAGGGCACCCACATGTCGCGCTTCGTGGCGTGGCTGGATGGCCAATCCCAGGCTCTGGACGCGGCAGCCCTGTCGCGCGAGTTGGGTTTGATGCTGGACAAGCTGCAGGCCACCGAAGGCCGCATCGAGGCCAAGTTCTCGTTCTTCATCCGCAAGCGGGCACCGGTGTCGGGCCTGCAAAGTCTGCTGGATTACCAGGGTGCCCTCGTCGCCGAGCGCCGCCACGGCCAGTCGTCGGTCTGGGCCGAAGTGGGCGTGCCGGTGAAGAGCCTGTGCCCGTGCTCGAAAGAGATCTCCGACTACGGCGCGCACAACCAGCGGTCGTTGGTCACCATCCGGGTCGAGATCCTGAAGCCCGACACGGCGCCGATCGAGTGGCATGAACTGGTGCGCTTTGCCGAAGGGGCTGCATCGAGCGAGATCTGGCCGATGCTCAAGCGCGCTGATGAAAAGTGGGTGACCGAGCGCGCCTACGAGAACCCGAAGTTCGTCGAAGACCTGGTGCGCGACGTGGCCTTGGCCCTGAACGCCGATGCCCGCATCGGGCGCTACGTGGTGGATGTCGAGAACTTCGAGTCCATCCACAATCACTCGGCCTGGGCCCGCATCGAGCGAGGCTGAGCCGTCGGGGCAGAAAGGGCGGCGGCGAAGTAGTTTGCCGGCGCGGCCTCGCCTTTTGGCGTGCCTCAGTGACCGTTCTCCTTGAGGCGCCTCCGCAAGAACTGCCCCGCGACGAAGATGTCTCTCTCGACCGCTCGTCGCACGCCTGCACTGTCTTGCTTGACCAGGGCCTTCACCACGTCTTCGTGAGCGTCGTTCAGCACGGCTGGTGCTTCCGGGGCGTCAAACAGCTGGTTTGAAATGGGGCCCGCTTTGAGCCACAGCGTGTCGATCAAAGAAAACAGCATCGGTGAGCCCGCGGCCTTGTAGAGGATGACGTGGAAATCCTCATTCGCAGCCAGGTAGCCGTCGCGATCGCCCTGAGCCAGTGACTGGGCCATGCGTCGGCACAACGAGAGCATCGTCTTCCGCCGGTCGTCATCCAGCCGCGTGGCGCCCCGCTCGGCGGCTTCGCCTTCGAGCAGCATGCGCATCTGCAACAGGTCGTCGAACTCCGGCAGGCTCAGCCGGGGCACGGCCACCCCGGCGTTTGGAACGTTGACGAGCGCCCCTTCAGCCGCCAGGCGCTGCAGGGCGGCTCGCACCGGCATCTCACCGACACCCATCTCCGCCGCCACCGCGCGTATCTTCAGCCGCTGCCCGGGCAAGAACCGACCGACCGTGACCCACTGGCGCAGAGCGGCGTAGGTGTCGTCTTGCTGAGTGGTGGTCGCAGCGGCGGGCGAGGCGGGCATCGGTCCATTCTCCCTTGCTACACCGGCGTCAACGGGTCGTGGGGGCACGGCTGCATGGGTCAGTCGGTCAGTTGGCCCAAGACGCCGTCAAACGCGATCAGCAGCGATTCCACATCGTCGTCGGTGGTGTCGGGGCAGACCAGCATCATGTTGTGGAAGGGGGTGATCACCACGCCGCGGTTCAGCAAGGCGAGATGGATGGCGTGCTCCAGCGCCGCGTCCATGGCGGCAGTGGCCTCGGTGCCATTGCGCGGCGGCGACGCGCAGAACTGGAACTCGCAGCGTGCGCCCACCTGCGTGACGCACCACGGCAACCGGTGGCGCGCGATCACCCGGCGCAGGCCGTCGGCCAACCGCGTGCAGCGCCGGTGCATCTCGTCGAACACTGCGGGCGTCATCAGGTGGGTTAGGGTCGCACGCATCGCGGCCATGGCCAGCAGATTCGCCGTCAATGTGGTGCCGACCCCCGAATGCCCGGGCGGTGCCGCCCGCTTCGCCGCTTCGGCCTGCGCGGCCAGCGCCTCAGTGAAGCCGTAGGCGGCGCACGGCATGCCGCCGCCCAGCGGCTTGCCGAGCACGACGGCGTCGGCAGCGAGGCCATGGGCACGGGCATAGCCACCGGGGCCGCTGCTGATGGTGTGCGTCTCGTCCATCACGAGCTGGCTGCCATGGCGGTGAATGATCTCGATCGCACGCTCCCAGAAGCCAGGCTCGGGCAGCACCATCCCGATGTTGGTCATCACCGGCTCGGCCAGCACGCAGGCGACATCGCCGGGGGCCAGTGCCGCTTCCAGTGCACTCAGATCATTGAATTCGACCACCCGGGTGGTGCGTGTCAGGTCCTGCACCTGGCCAAGCAGGCTGTCTCGCTGGGTGGGCCGCCCATCGACGAGATCGACGAACACATCATCGACCGTCCCGTGATAGCAGCCGTTAAACACCAGCAACACAGGGCGGCCGGTGGCAGCGCGGATCCAGCGCAACACAAAGCGGTTGGCGTCGGATGCGGTCATCGCGAATTGCCAGCGCGTCATGCCGAATCGTTCGGTCAGCAGGAGGGCCACGGTGCCGGCATCGGGGCCGCCGAGCATCGCCGTCAAACCCAGGCCGGCCTGGGCTCGCAGCGCGGCCGTGACGGCGGCTGGCGAGTGCCCGAACATCGCGCCGGTGTCGCCCAGGCAGAAGTCAACGCGCTCATGCCCGTCGACATCGACCAGCGTGGCGCCGCGGGCCTGGGCCACCTGCAAAGGGAAGGGCGTGCCCCAGTCGTTCATCCAATGCAGCGGTACCCCGAACATCAGATGCTGGGCAGACTCGGCGGCCATCGCGCGGGAGCTCGGATTGGCCAGCGCGTAGCGTTCGGTTTCGATGGACGTCAACTCGCGCACGCGCTGCGGCGACACACCGGTGAAGTGAGCGTGGGTCATGGGGCCTCTTCAGACGATCTTCAGACGAGCAGCAGCAGGTGCTCTCGCTCCCACGAACTGATCACCCGGTTGTAGGTGGCGTACTCAAGCTCCTTGACGGCGCAGAACGCATCGACAAAGTGCTCGCCCAGGATCTCCTTCACGGCATCGCAGGCACGCATGGCTTCGATGGCGTCTTCCAGATGCCGTGGCAGTTCGTGGCTGACGTTCCAGGCGCTGTCGATGGTGGGCTCGCTGGGTTGAAGCCGATCGCGCATGCCGAGCCAGCCGCAGGCCAGCGTGGCGGCCATGGCCAGGTAGGGGTTCACGTCGACGCCGGGCACGCGGTTTTCGATGCGGCGGGCTTCAGGGCCCGACTTGGGCACACGCAGGCCGCAGGTTCGGTTGTCGTAGCCCCAACGCACATTGATGGGTGCGGACATGAATGGGGCGAGCCGGCGATACGAGTTCACATAGGGCGCGAACATCGGCATCAACTGCGGGATGTAGGTCTGCAGGCCGGCCAGGAAGTGCATGAACAGCTCGCTTGCCGAGCCGTCTTCCTTGCTGAAGATGTTGCGTCCTGAGTCGGCTGACACCAGGCTCTGGTGGATGTGCATCGCGCTGCCGGGCTCCTGCTCCATCGGCTTGGCCATGAAGGTGGCGAAGACACCGTGCCGCAACGCTGTCTCGCGCACCGTGCGTTTGAACAGGAACACCCGGTCGGCCAGATCGAGCGGGTCGCCATGGCTGAAGTTGATCTCCATCTGGCCGGGGCCCGCCTCGTGGATCAGCGTCTCGACGCCCAGTTGGTGCTGATCGCAGAAGTTCGAGAGCTCCATGAAGAAGGGGTCGAAGTCATTGACCGCGTCGATCGAGTAGCTCTGCCGGCCCACCTCCGGCTTGCCGGTGCGACCCAGCGGCGGCTGCAACGGCTCGTGTGGGTTCTGTTGTCGAGCGACGAGGTAGAACTCCATCTCCGGTGCCACGACGGGCTTCCAGCCCTGCCGCTCGTAGAGCGCCAGCACCCGGCGCAGCACCGCGCGGGGCGACAGCTGCACGGGCCGGCCGTCCCATTCCTGGCAGTCGTGAATGACCACCGCCACCGGCTCGGCCGCCCAGGGCACGACGCGGATCGTCGACGCATCGGGCAGGCAGACCATGTCCGGATCGGTGTCGCCCACGAACGGGCCGTTGTCAGGCTGCTGGCCGTTCACCGTGTTGAGCAGCACGCTCTTGGGGATGCGCATCTCGCCCGACGAGAGGAACAGGTCGCGGGGCAGGATCTTGCCGCGCGCAATGCCTGTCATGTCGGGGATCACGCACTCCACCTCGTGAATGCGGTGGGCGGCCAAGAAATCGGCGAGAGGGTGAGTCATGCTCGAAAGTGTAGCGCTACATCCATAGATGTGATCACAAATCAATAGAGATGCGTCGATAAGCTGGTTCTTCCTGGAAGCTTTTGATCATTAAAGCGGCGACCGCCCCGCGGCATCCGGTCGTGCTACCGGGGTGCGTGCGCATCGCGCCGGCGTATGCTTGCGCCGATGAACCAGACCGTACAAAAGGAGAAGCCGCGCCGCGGCAGGCCGCCCAAGCAGGTGGTCGAGGCCGAGGGACCAGACGGCACCCGCACCAACGACCCCGAGCGCACGATGGCCGACATCCTGGAGGTGGCCACGGCCGAGTTCGCCGACAAGGGGCTGGCCGGTGCGCGCATCGACGAGATCGCCGCGCTGACACGCACCAGCAAGCGGATGATCTACTACTACTTCGAGAGCAAAGAAGGCCTCTACGTTCGCGTATTGGAAGAGGCTTACCGCCGCATTCGCCGCATCGAAGCCGATCTGCACCTCGAAGACCTGGCGCCAGAGCAGGCTCTGCGGGTGCTCGTTGGATTCACCTTCGACTATCAGCTCGGCAACCCGGATTTCATCCGTCTGGTGATGAACGAGAACATGCACCGCGGCGAATTCCTGGCGCGCTCCAGCACCATCCAGGATTTGAACGTGCCGGTGATCAACGCCGTTCGGTCGGTGTACGAGCGCGGTGTCGCCGCGGGGGTATTCCGCCCCGATGTAGACCCGGTGGACCTGCACATGTCGATCTCGGCGCTGTGCTTCTTCAACGTGTCGAATCGGCACACCTTCTCGCTCATCTTCAAGCGCGAGCTGGACAACCCGGCGGCCGTGGCGGCCCGCCGCGAAAGCATCGTCGAAATGGTGGTGCGTTTCGTCCGCCGCTGACGGCGCCGACGCTCTGCATGCGCGTGCGGCGAGCGATCAGGGTTTTTGCTCATATAAAAACGAACTAGTTCGTACATTATTTGACCCACAACAAAGGAGACAAGCGATGAACCGCGTGCTGGACGGCTATTGCCGCTTGCTGGAATGGCTGCTGGTCGGCCTGCTGGCGACCATGGTCGCGCTGGTGTTCGGCAACGTGGTGATGCGCTACGTGCTGAACTCGGGCATCACCTTGAGCGAAGAGCTCAGCCGCTGGCTGTTCGTGTGGATGACCTTCCTCGGCGCCATCGTGGCGATGCGCGAGCGCGCCCACCTGGGCACCGACGTACTGGTCTCGCGCCTCGGTCCCCGAGGGCGGCGGGTGTGCCTGGTGGCTGGCCAGTTGTTGATGCTCTACGCCACATGGCTGCTGCTGTCGGGGGCGTGGACCCAGGCCCGCATCAACGTGGAGGTCGAGGCGCCCGTCACCGGCCTGTCGATGGCCATCTTCTATGCGGCCGGTGTGGTCTTCGCCGTATCGACCGGGCTGCTCATCGTGCTGGATCTGTGGCGCAACCTCAGCGGCCAGTTGGCTGACGACGAACTGCGCATGGTGCAGGAGTCTGAAGACCTGGCGCAGGTCGAGGCGTTGCGCATCGACCAGACCCCGCCGCTGGGCCAGGGCCCGCACTCGATGCCGTTCCGGCGTTGAGCCCCTTCCCCATGCAGCCCCAAGCATCCGAGATCACGCCATGACCGTTTTCATCTTCCTGGGCTCGCTGCTGGCCGTGATGGCCCTTGGCGTGCCCATCGCCTACTCGCTGCTTCTGTCGGGCGTGGCCCTGATGTGGCACCTCGACATGTTCGATGCGCAGATCCTGGCGCAAAACGTGATCAACGGGGCCGACAGCTTCCCGCTGCTGGCCGTGCCCTTCTTCATGCTCGCTGGCGAGATCATGAACGTGGGCGGTCTCTCGCGCCGCATCGTCCGTCTCGCGCTCACGCTGGTCGGCCACCGCAGGGGAGGGCTGGGCTTCGTCGCCATCCTCGCTGCCTGTCTGCTGGCGGCGCTGTCGGGCTCGGCCGTGGCGGACACCGCGGCGCTGGCGTCGCTGCTGCTGCCGATGATGGCTGCCGCCGGGCACGACAAGGCGCGAGCGGGTGGTCTCATCGCCTCGGCGGGCATCATCGCCCCGGTCATTCCGCCGTCCATCGCCTTCGTCGTGTTCGGCGTGGCCGCCAACGTGTCGATCAGCAAGCTGTTCCTCGCCGGCATCGTGCCCGGCCTGCTGATGGGGGCTTCGATCGCCACCGCCTGGTGGTTTGTCGCCAAGCGTGAGCGTGTGGTGCCGCCGCCCCGGGCGACATCGGCTGAAAAGCTGAGGGCCCTGAAGGATTCGACCTGGGCCCTGCTGCTGCCGGTGATCGTGGTGGCGGGTTTGAAGATGGGCGTGTTCACGCCCACCGAAGCGGCGGTGGTCGCCGCCGTCTACGCGCTGCTCGTGTCCACCCTGGTCTATCGCGAGCTCAGCTGGCGGCAATTGCACGACGTGTTCGTCAGCGCGGCCAAGACCACGGCGGTGATCATGTTCCTCGTCGCGGCGGCCATGGTCAGCGCATGGTTGATCACCGTGGCGGACATCCCCGGCAAGGTCATCGAGTTGCTGCAGCCCTTCATGGGCAACCAGACGCTGCTGCTGATCGCGATCATGGTGCTCGTGATGGCGGTGGGTACCGCGATGGACATGACACCCACCATCCTCATCATGACCCCGGTGCTCATGCCGGTGGTCAAGGCCGCAGGCATCGACCCCATCTATTTCGGGGTGCTGTTCATCATCAACAACGCCATCGGCCTCATCACGCCGCCGGTGGGCACCGTGCTCAACGTTGTCGCTGGCGTGGGCCGCTTGAAGATGGACCAGGTCACCCGGGGCGTGCTGCCCTTCATGGCCGCCGAGTTCGGCGTGCTGTTCCTGATGGTGCTGTGCCCCTGGCTGGTCACCGGCCCCGCGAAGTGGTTCGCCCACTGAGCGAACGCCCGACTCTTTCCCGCGCATCGCCGCCAACACAACCCCGCGAGAACCCAGGCTCGCTCAACCGCTTTTGCCCTTCCGGAGACCCAGATGACTTCTCTCACCCGCCGATCTCTCTTTGCCCTGGCCGCGCTGACCAGCATGGCCGGTGCCGCCCACGCGCAGGTGAGCGAGCGCACGATCAAATTCGCGTTCCAGAACCAGGCCGATCACCCGCAGGCGCAGGGCGCCAAGAAGTTCGCCGATCTGGTGGCGGCCAAGAGTGGCGGCAAGATCACGGTCAAGCTGTTTCCCGGCGGCGCGCTCGGGGGGGACCTCCAGACCGTCTCCGCGCTGCAAGGCGGCACCGTAGAGATGACGGTGCTCAACGCCGGCATCCTCTCGGCCCAGGTCAAGGAATTCGGCATCTTCGATTTCCCCTTCCTGTTCAACAGCCCTGAAGAGGCCGATGCGATCACCGACGGCCCCTTCGGCCAGAAGCTGCTGGCCAAGCTGGCCGACAAGAACCTGATCGGCCTGGGCTACTGGGAGCTGGGCTTCCGCAACCTCACCAACAGCAAGCGCCCGATCACCAAGGCTGACGACATCGCAGGCCTGAAGATCCGCGTGATCCAGTCGCCGATCTATATCGACGTGTTCAACGCGCTGGGCGCCAATGCCGTGCCCATGCCGTTCCCCGAGCTGTACCCGGCGTTGGAGCAGAAGGCCGTCGACGGGCAGGAGAACCCGGTCACCACGATCCGCTCCTCGAAGTTCAACGAGGTGCAGAAGTACCTCACGTTGACCCGGCACATCTACAACCCGCAGGCCGTGCTGATGAGCAAGAAGCTCCATGATGCGCTGAGCCCCGCGGAGAAGAAGCTCATCACCGACGCGATGGCCGAGGCCACCACCTTCGAGCGGGGTTTGTCGCGCGTGCAGGCCAACGTGGCGCAGGATGAGCTGAAGAAGGCGGGCATGCAGATCAGCGAGCTGGCGCCGGGCGAGCTGGACAAGCTGCGGGCCAAAGTGAAGCCGGTGGTCGACAAGAACAGCGAGAAGGTCGGCGCAGAGACGGTCAAAGAGGTCTACGCCGCGCTCGCCAAGCTGCGAGGCGGCAAGTGACGCACGTCCCACCGCCTCGGAAAGTGTTGATTGGCTTGATCGGCGCGGGCATCCAGAAGTCGTTGTCGCCCGCATTGCATGAAGCCGAGGCGCTTCACCATGGCCTGCGCCTGCACTACCAGCTGATCGACCTGGATCGCACCGCGGCGGGCCCCGAGGCGCTGCCGATGCTGCTGGGCGCTGCGCGCACCATGGGCTTCGCCGGCCTGAACATCACCTACCCGTGCAAACAGGCGGTGATCCCGCTGCTGGACGGGTTGTCGGATGAAGCCCGCGTGATGGGCGCGGTCAACACCGTGGTGGTCGAGGCGGATGGCCGTCTCGTGGGCCACAACACCGATGGCTCGGGCTGGGCGCGGGGCTTCACCCGCGCGCTGCCCGCAGCGGACCTGACCTGTGTGGTGCTGCTCGGGGCAGGCGGGGCCGGTGCGGCCATCGCCCACGCGGTGCTGCGCCTGGGCGCCCGGGCGTTGCGGGTGGTCGATCGCGATCCGGCCCGTGCTGCCGGCCTGGTGGCCGAACTCAACCGCTGGCATGCCGGCACGCCCGCCGCGGTGGGCCGCGATCTGCCTGCGGCACTCGATGGCGCCACCGGCTTGATCCACGCCACGCCCACGGGCATGGACAAGCTCCCCGGCCTGCCACTGGACGCCGGTTTGTTGAGACCGTCGCTGTGGGTGTCGGAGGTCGTGTACTTCCCGCTCAAGACCGAGCTGCTGAAGGCGGCCCGTGCGGCCGGCTGCGGGGTGGCTGATGGCGGGGGCATGGCCGTCGGGCAGGCGGTCGGTGCCTTCGAACTCTTCACCGGCTGCGCGCCGGATGCGGGCCGCATGGAAGCGCACTTCCGTCGGCTCGCCGTGCACTGAATGCCCACCGAATCTGCCCCTAGCACGAGACACACCGGAGCCCCCCCATGCTGCTCGACCACACCCTGATGCCTGACCGTGAGGCCATCGGCCCGTTGCCCAACCCGTTGGGCCTGGCCGGCATCGAGTTCATCGAATACGAGACGACCCGCCCGCAGGCCCTGGGCCAATCGCTGGAGGCCATGGGCTTTCGCCCCGTGGCACGACACCGTTCGCGGGAGGTGCTGCTGTACCGCCAGGGCGGCATGAATGTGATCGTCAATGCCCACCATGCTGTGCCGTCGGGCCACGAGGGTGAGCCGGTGCTGGCCGCGATCGCGTTTCGGGTGCGCGATGTGGCCGCCGCCTACCGCCGTGGGCTCGATCTCGGGGCCTGGGCCGTCGCCACCCAGGTCGAGCCCATGGAGCTGAACATTCCCGCCATCCACGGCGTGGGCGCGAGCCGGATCTACTTCGTCGATCGCTGGCGCGAGTTTTCGATCTACGACGTGGACTTCGTGCCCATTCCCACGGTGGATCCTCACCCGCCGGCGCTGGCGGGCCTGGGTTGGTTCGGGGTGGTGCAGTACATCGGTTTCGATCGGCTGGCCGACTGGATCGCTTTCTATGGCGAGCTGTTCGGTTTCGCCGAGCTGCCGGCCGATCGGCACTTCGGCGTGCTGACGCAGGGGCGCATCCTCGCCAGCCCGTGCGGCACGCTGCATTGGCAACTGATCGAGCCTGACGTCGATGCCGCCGAGATCGACGCGGGTGAGTGTCTCCAGCGCGTGGCGCTGGGGACACCCGATGTGCCCAAGGCCGTGGCGCTGCTGCGCGAGCGCGGGGTCGAGTTCATCGAATCCAGCGGTGTTTGCAGCACCGACAAGGGGGCACTGACCCGCGCCAGCCCGCCAGGCGCCAGTTTCGAGCTGGTGCGCTGGCCCGGCTGAGGCCCCGACGAACCGTCCGTCTTCCCATCGCTCCCCGCGTGGCCGTGCGCGGGGGCGGGGCGACGCGCGCCTGTGGCGCCGCCGATCCGTCACGGTCAGAACCATCACCACAGACATGCACCCGATGAAGAAGTTGAGCCTCACCCTCGCGCCAGCCATGGCGCTGGCCGCCGCGGCGGGCCCTGCACAAGCCCAATCCAGCGTGAACCTCTATGCGCTGGTCGACGTCAACGTCAGCCACTACAGCGCGGGCTCCAAGTCCGGCGCGGTCGACGACACGGCGGTCAACGACGGCACCACCAACGGCCTGAACGGCTCTCGCTGGGGCATCAAGGCGTATGAAGACCTGGGCGGTGGCCTGAAGGCTGGCGTGCTGCTCGAAAGTGGCGTGCTCGCGGACACCGGCAACCTGGGGCAGGGCGGGCGCTCTTTCGGCCGGCAGGGCTACATCTTCCTGTCGTCGGCCAGCCTGGGCGAACTGCGGCTGGGCCGGCAGTACATCTTCGAAGACTCGGTGATGTGGCAGACCAATCCCTTCGGCAACGCGCTCACGCTGAACCCGGGCACCGGCGTCACCAACGTCGGCAAGGGCCTGCCGTTCTGGCTCAATGCACCACGGGCCGACAACGTCATCCAGTGGCAGAGCTTGAACTACGGCGGCTTCCAGGCAGCGGTGCAGGTGGCCCCGCAGGAAGGCGCGCAGGACCGCTTCCACGGCTTGAAACTGTCGTATGGCGCCGGCGCCTTCAACACCGCTGTTTCCTACGAGTGGAACAAGTCGCAGACCGAGAGCGGCAACGTCAACCGCTCGCTGACACTGGCCGCCAACTACGACTTCGGCAGCGTCAAGGTGCTCGGTGGTGTCCAGCGCAACAGTGAGTTGCGTACCACCTCGGGCAACGGGGCCTTCATCGGCAGCAACTTGGTGGTGACCGGCCCGGTGAGCTTCACGGCCGAGCAGATCAACGGCTACACGCTGGGTGCCGAGGTGCCGTGGGGCCGCTTCCTGTTCGGTGCCAACTACACCGGCGTGAAGTACGAGTCCGCAACCGGCCAAAGCCTGTCGCTCGGCAAGGTGGCGCTGGGGGCGCGCTACGGCCTGTCGAAAACCACCTTCGTCTACGCTTCAGCGTCGCAGGCCACCGGCGACCTGAAGGACTACATCGCACAGCGCAGCGTCACCCAGGCGGGCCTGCGGGTCTCGTTCTGAACGGCCGCCGTCCGCAAGGGGAGAGGTGATGCACCCATCGTCGAAACACGCCGCCGTCCGCATCGCGGATTTCGGCATGGACACCATCACGCTGGCCGGGCCGCTGGAGGCGAAGCTGGCGGCCGTGCGGGCGGCGGGCTTTGGCCAGATCATGCTGGCCGCACGCGACATCGTCGGCCATCCCCACGGGGTGGAGGCGGCCGTTGCCGCGGTGAAGGCCAGTGGCCTGCGGGTCACCGGCTTTCAGGTGCTGCGTGACTTCGAAGGCCTGTCGGGCCACCTTCATGGCTACAAGGTCGACATTGCCAAGCAGATGATCGCGATGGCCGGCGCCTCGGGGGCCAAGGTGCTGCTCGCGTGCAGCTCGACATCGCAGCACGCGAGCGGCGACCTCGCGGCCATCGCCCGCGACCTGCGCAAGCTGGCCATGCTGGCGGTGCCGCATCAGATCAAGGTGGCCTATGAAGGCCTCTCGTGGGGCCGCCACATCAACGAGGTGCACCAGGCCTGGGCCGCTGTGCAGCAGGCGGATTGCCCGAACCTGGGCCTCGGCATCGATTCGTACCACCAGTTCGCCACCGGCACGCCCCTGTACGCGCTGGACGATATCGACCCCGCCAAGATCTTCCTGGTGCAACTGTCAGACTTCATGTGGCAGGAAACGCGCACCGAGCAAGAGCGCATCGACACCGCGCGGCACTTTCGCGTCTTCCCAGGCGAAGGGGTGCACAGCGACGCGCTGGCGGCGCTGGTGACCCGGCTCGATGCGATGGGCTATCGCGGCGATTACAGCTTCGAGGTCTTCAACGACGACTACCAGCAACTGCCGTTGCCCGCGGTGGCGGCCCGAGCGCACGATTCGGCCGTCTGGCTGGCTGAAGGGGTGTTGCGCCGCTCGCTGCCCTTGCCGGGGCAGAGCCGCCTGCGTCGCGCCACCTGACCTGCCACCCGTGCCGCCCCGCGGCGCACCCGTTAGCATCTCGACCCATGAGCATCCTGCTGTTGAATGGCCCGAACCTGAACCTGCTGGGCACGCGCGAGCCCCACATCTATGGGGCTGACACCCTGGCCGATGTCGAGCGCCGTTTTGTCGACGAAGCCCATGTCTTGGGCTTCGCAGCGCAGTGCTTCCAGAGCAACCACGAGGGCGCGCTGATCGATCGCATCCATGCGGCCCGGCTGGATGGAACCCGGGCGATCGTGATCAACCCCGGTGGCCTCACCCACACCAGCGTGGCCCTGCGCGATGCGCTGGCGGGCGTGGCGCTGCCCGTGGTCGAGGTGCACATCAGCAATGTGCACAAGCGAGAAGAGTTCCGCCATCACTCGTTCATCTCCGGCATCGCCGATGGCGTGATCGCGGGCCTGGGTGTCTTCGGCTACAGCGCCGCGCTGCGCTATTTCGCGGCGAAGCTGGCGGCGCCTCAAGGCTGAGAGAGGCCCCTCAGAAGCGGACCTCAGAAGCGGACCCAGAAGCAGCGCCAAGCAGCTGCTGGGGGCTCAGCTCAAGCGCTCAATACGGCAACCTGAAGCGTTGTCCCTTGAACCGCAGCACGGCGCTCTTGGGCTCGATGCGCTCGATCGTCACACCCGGCGAGGGCTGGCTGCCTTCCTTCACCACCTCGCCATTGAGCATGATGAAGCGGCTGCTCGCATCTTCAGAGTAGACGGAGCCGGTCACCGCCCACGCCGGCATCTGCTGGCGCACTGACGCGGGCAACTCGCTCCACAGCGGGATCGCGGCTGGCGCGGTGTCTGTGGGCGCGGCCGCTGGCGGCACTCGGGCCACGGCGGGTGCGGCCGGTTCCTTGCGCGCCGCCACAGGTGGCGTGGGCCCCGCGGAGGTGGGCGGAGTGGCCACGATGGCCGGCGCACGATGGGGTTCGGGCAGAGCCGCGGGTGCCATCGGCGCCGCCGGCACTGGAGCAGGGGGGGCCGTCGCCTCGGCCACCGCGGGCTGTGGCGGGGGGGCCTGCACGGGCTCGGCCGCAGGGGGTGTCGTCGGCGCCATGGCGACCGTCGTTTCGGCAGGGAGAGCGGCCGGTGCGGCCGCAGGCGTCGGGAGCATCGGCACCGGCAGCGGCGCATTCGCATCCGCCCCCATGCGCCACGCCAGCGCGGCGACGATCACCAGCACCGTGCCGCCGCCGGCGATCCAGCCCCAGCGAGGCAGACCGGGTGGGGAACTGGGCCCCTGGGTCGAATCGAGCGGCTGCGCGTGCAGGCCCGGAACCTGGCCTCGCTCACGTTCAGCTTCGGCCCGCTTGAGTGCGTCGAGGATGTAGGACATCGTGGCGGATCGGGGAAGGTCGTCGGGTGTCGGATCAGCGCCGAGTGCTGACGGTGGCGGGGGCTGACGTCGGGGCTGAAACCGGGGCGCTGAGCAAGCGCGGCTCGTCCACGCCAGTGGCCCGGTTCAGCAGCATCACCGTCATCGGCCCCGCCACCCCGTCGGGCGACAGGCCTTGAGCCACCTGAAAGCTGGCCACTCGGGCCGAGAGTGGTTCGTTGGCCGGTTCAGCCGCCGCTACCGGGCGGCGTTCGCCGCGCAGTGCTTGCCCCAATCGTTCCATCAGCCAGCCACTGGCCTCGGCATTGCTGGCGTTCAGGGTGCCAGGCCCGGCATAGCCTGGGGGAGCCCGCCAGAAGGTGCCGAATTCGCCGCGCCATGCGCTGCCCAAGGTGGCCAGCGGCACTGTGACGCTGATCTTGCCGCGGCGCAGCGTCGCGGAGTCGGCCGACAGAGCGACCAGCAGCACATGGAAAGGGCGCCCGTCGCCATCGATCAGAACCAGCACGGCGGGCCGGTCGAGCTGGCGGGCCAGCACCAGGCTGCCTTGGCCCTTGTAGCAAGGCAGGCCCTGCCGTGCCGAGGCGGCGCAGTAGTCGTTGCCGGCACCCAGGCTGCCCCCCCAGGCCGCGGCCAGCTCGCGCCACGCATCGGCCTCGCCGTGCAACTCGGGGTTGAACGCCGCGCGCAGCTCGCCTGCCGTCATGGGTGGGGCCGCATTCGTGGGCGTGACCGTGGCCGCGACCAACGGCTTGACCGAGCCCGCCACGGCGACCGAGGTCGGCCCCGGAGCCGACGTGGTGGGTGTGGGGAGACCGGTCGATGCCGCCGCCATGGAGGACGAGGCGGTGCCGCCTGCCGAGGATGCCGCCGAAGGAGTCGAGGGGGCCGCGGCGATCGGCTTGACCGCTCCGGCGACCATGGGGGCGGCCGGTGCCGCAGGGCGCCACGCCCAGGCCACCGCCGCGGCGATCGACGCGCCGGCGAGCAACCCGCCCGCCCACGGCCACCACCGTGCCGCGAGCGTCGGCCAACCGGAAGGGGTGGGGGCGGCCTTGTCGCCAAACACTTCGGCGGCCGCGCGTTCGATGACCTCGACACCGATCTGGGCCTGCCCGGTGGCATAGCCGCCCAACAACGCGCGATCGCACAGCAGATTGACCCGCCTCGGCACCCCACGCGACAGCTGGTGGATGCGCTTGAGTGCGGCCTTGTCGAAGGGCGAGGCGCCTTCACCGCCGGCCACGCCCAGCCGGTGCTGCACGTAGCGCGCCGTTTCGGCCTCGTCGAGTGCGCCCAGGTGGTATCGCGCGATGACCCGCTGGGCCAGTTGCTCCAGATCGGGCCGGGCCAGCATGTCGCGCAATTCAGGCTGGCCGATCAGGATGATCTGCAGCAGCTTGCGCTCGGCCGTCTCCAGGTTCGTCAACAGGCGCAATTGCTCCAGCACGTCGGCCGACAGGTTCTGCGCCTCGTCGATGATCAGGACGTTGATCTGCCCCACCGCATGAGTGCGCAGCAGGTACTCGTTGAGCGGGTCGATGTAGTCCTTGACTGTGTGCGCGCTGCCGGCGGCCGCCTCGGGCACCGGGATGTGGAACTCGTCGCACACCGTCTGCAGCAGCTCGGGCACGGTGAGCTTGGGGTTGAAGATGTAGGCCACGTTGCAGCGCGGCGGCACCTGCTCGAGGAAGCACCGGCACACCGTGGTCTTGCCGGCACCGATCTCGCCGGTCAGCAGCACAAAGCCACCGCCGCCCTTCACGCCATACAGCAGGTGAGCCAACGCCTCGCGATGGCGCTCGCTCATGAAGAGATAGCGCGGATCGGGCGCTATCGAGAACGGCGGCTGCTTCAGGCCGAAGAACTTCGCGTACATGGGCCGCGAGGATACCGCCCTCGGCCCCGGGCTCCTTCGGTGGTGAAAAACCGCACGCTGGCGCGTGAAGCATGGTGGCAGACCAGGCGTCTTCATCACTCATGACGCCTAAACTGCCGGCCGGCCTCATTGCGGGGCCTTTTTTTGTGTCCTCTGGAGGGAGTGAATATGAAGCAATTCAAGCGTTGGGCCGCCATGGCCGTCGCTGGTGTGACCTTGGCCGCCATCACTGGGTGTGCCAGTTTCGAGATGACCAAGCCGGCACCTGCGCAGTCTCAGCGCATTGCCATCAAGGTATCGGGTGAAGACCTTTCGGGCTGGAGCGACCTGCCAATTGGCACCTACCGAGTGCCAGACAGCCAGGTCATCATCTCCGGCCACCAGAAGGGTGCCGAGGTCGGTGCCATGTTCGGCCTTCTCGGTGTCGCGATTGCCCACGCAGCCAATTCCAGCGCCGGAGCCAATGCGGTCAAGGATGCCGAATCCTCGCTGAAGATCAAGCTCGATGCGCCGCTGATGGCCGAGGTCGGCAGACTCACCGCGGAGGCGCCTTTGAGCGAGAAGTTCTCGACCGCTGGCGCAGGAACCACACTGACCATTACCCCAGGGCTTGTGTTGACCTACCTCGACACCTCGGATGTGCGGCCCTTTGTCGTGCTGAAGGTCAACCTCGCCGGGCCGGACAACAAGATGATCTGGAGCACTCGCTACATCGTCTCCACCGGTGCCAGCCGCCCCTTGATGGGGGCTGGCGGGTGGGCCGAGTCGGATGGTGCCGCGTTGAAGGCCAATGTTCAGACCAGCTTGGCGCAGGGCGTGAAAGTGATGCTGGCCGACGTGGCCAGCCCGTACAAGCGTGACGACAACTCGATGTCCATCGCAGAGGGTCAGTTTCCGTTCATGAAGCAGCGCCTGCAGGTCAAGGGATACAAGCTGGTTGAAGACGACCGATACATGGCCTTCATTCCTAAGTTGGGAGACGTGTTGGTGTTTGCAGGTGTCAATGTGCTGGACAAGGAGGACTCCTCCGTCCGTGACGCGGGCAAAGACGATGTGGTCCTGAAGCTCCTCGAACCGAAGGCTGCAAGCAAGGCGCCCAAGGCCGCTGCACCCGCCAACTGATCGACCGTACGATGACGGGCGAAGCGTTGCCGCTCCGCCCGTCCAGCTTCTTGAGGATCAGTCTTCCACCCTGAACCCCACCTTCAGCGTCACCTGAAAGTGCTCGACCTGGCCGTCAACCACGTGGCCTCGGGTTTCCACCACTTCGAACCAATCGATGCGTCGAATGGTCTTGGCGGCGGTGGCAATGGCGTTGCGGATCGCGTCGTCGCTGCCGGCGGTCGAGGTGCCGACGATCTCGACCAGCTTGTACACATGGTTGGCCATGGCGGGTTCCCGGTTGGAGTAGCGAAAGGGGGGCAGTGGCCTGACGGGGCCTACATCGCCGGATCCGGCTGGATGACGCCGATGGCGATGCCCTGCGTGTCGCCGAAGATGGCGATGCGGCCGACGGTCGGGATGTCGGTGGGTGGCATGGCGACGAACCCCGAGCCCAGCTTCTGCGCCAGCGCGAACGTGGCATCGCAGTCGGCCACATGCACATATGGCAGCCACATCGTCGGCATCGGCTCCTTGGGTTGGAACAGCCCGGCGCGGCCCTTGTCGCCGTGGGTGTTGAGGATGTAGTACAGGCCCTGGTCACCCATGTCCATCGTCGAATGGGTGTAGCCAAAGGCCTTCTCGTAGAACGCGAGGGCTTGGTGCACGTCGGGCGTCGACAACTCGTTCCACACAAAACCGCCGACCGGGACATCGCCATCGGGTTCGTCGCCGTTGGTGCTGGTCCACAGGCAGAAGGCGCCGCCGGTCGGGTCGACCAGGCCAGCACCGCGCCCCACCGGCGGGAAATCGGTGGGGGGCATCACCACGGCGGCCCCGGCCTGGCTGGCTGCCCGCACGCCCGCGTCGACGTTGTCGACCGACATGTAGCTGACCCACTGCGACGGCTCACCCGGGCTGGGCGAGCGCAGGCCGCCCACGCCCTGCTGGCCGTTGAACAGCATGTGGTACGTCTGTCCACCCATCGGCATCGATTCGGCATGCCAGCCGAACAGGGGCTCGTAGAAGGCCCGTGCTTTGGCCAAGTCCGGCGAGACATGCTCGAACCAGATGAATTTGCCGGGCAGGTGGGGGGTCTTGGCGTTCGGATCCATGGTGTCGGTCCTTTCCTTGACGTCGAGGGCGCGGTGGCGCCGGGCAGAGAGGCCGTGAGAGACGGCCGGCGGTTGCGCACACCGGGCATCCAGCGTTCAGAAGGGGCTGCCCCCTCGCTGGCCGGCGTGCAGAGTCGACTGGGCCGAGTGTCACTCTCCCGGGCCTGGCGGTAAAGCCCGAGTGCACGGTAAGGCCCGGCCCGCGATTGATGACAAACGATGACGGCGTGCCCGTCCCCGTCATCGATTGCCACCGCTGGTGACACCCGCTCAACCACGTCTGAACGACAGTGGGTCTGTCGTCACTTTCACCAGGAAGCCCCACGTGAACACACCCGGTCGTCATCTTTGGGTCGTTGCCCTGGCCGCTGCAGCGGCTGGCTCGGCCGCCCATGCCGCTGCCGCCAGCCGCTCGGCCACCGAAACGGCCCAGGCCCAGCCGACGCTGGCCGAGCGCAAGGCTGCGGCGCGCAGCACCGCGGCCCACAACCCGTATTGCCAGGACATCCAGCCGTTCTACTGGTCGGTGGGCGACAGCTCGGGCGTGAAAGTGGATGGCCGGGAGGGCGTGGGCGCACCGTTGGCACAGACGCCGCTGTCCATCGCCTCGGCCTCGAAAATGGTCTACGGCACGTACGCCGTCGAACAGATGAACGGTGTCGTCAGCAAGCAGGCCGCCAGCTATCTGAATTTCACCAGCGGCTACACCGAGTTCGACCTCTGCCTTCAGAACCAGACGGTGGCCGAATGCCAGAGCTTTCACCAGGGGCCGATCAACAACGGCGGCTACGTCGAGGCCCACAAGGGCAAGTTCTTCTACAGCGGAGGGCACATGCAGAAGCAGGCCGTCGTGATCGGCCTCGGGCCGGACGACAACGCGGCGCTGGCCGCCCACGTCAACGGGCTGCTGGGCACCCACTTCGACTACAGCCAGCCGCAGCTCGCCGGGGGTGGCGTCTCCACCGCGGCGAACTACGGCCGCATGTTGCAGAAGATCGTCAGCGGCGAGCTGAAGATGAAGGGCCTGCTGGGCACGAGCAAGGTCTGCACCAACCCGCTGACCTGCGCCAAGGCGCTGGCCACGCCCATCCCCACCGACGAGAGCTGGAACTACTCGCTCGGTCACTGGGTGGAGGACGATCCGGTGGTGGGCGACGGCGCCTACAGCAGCGCGGGTGCGTTCGGCTTCTATCCGTGGATCGAGGCCAAGAAGCGCTGGTGGGGCGTGGTCGCCCGCGAAAGCACCGATGGGCTGAACGACGACGACAGCCACCGCCACCCGGGCGTCCGTTCGGCCTACTGTGGCCGGCAGATTCGCGCCGCCTGGATGGACGGCGTGCCGCGCTGAGCGTCGGCGTCTGCGGCCAGCGCCTCAGCGGTCGCCGTTTGACGATCGATCGTCCGTCGCGTCGGCGGCGACCAGCACCGGCGCGATGATCGCCTTGCCCAACGATTCGGCCACGCCTTCGTCTGCGGCGTGGTCGGCATCGACCGGTGGGCCGTAGGAAGAAGCGTCGTTGTCGCCGTCGTCGGGCGGAGGGCTGCCCCGGCTCAGACGCTCCCGCTCGGGCCAGTCGGCATCCAGAGCGGCGGCATTGTCGGCGGGCTCCAGCGCTTCCATCGGCAGCGCGGTGCCCTTGGGGGCGTGTTCCACCGCGGCGGAAGGGGTGGGGCGGGGTTCTGTGCGCATGGCGGTTCTCCAAGAGGTGATGCTGGACATGTTGAGCACTCACTGCCGGCGCGCCCAGCCCCGGCCATCCCGTGTTGCCGTAGGTGGGGGCCTACGGCGCAGGCTCGCCCCACGGGCAAGGGGGAATTGATGTAGCAACTCATACATCAACGTATGATTCGCTACATGAAGACTGAGGCGGGCTGGGTGTTGCTGGTGCTGTCGCTGCCCACGGCCAGCGCCACCGGCCGCATGCGCATCTGGCGGGCGCTCAAGGCGCTGGGCTGCGCGGCCTTGCGTGACGGGGCCTACCTGCTGCCGGCGGGCTCGCCCCACTTGCAGGCGTTGCGCGAGCAGGCCGACGATTGCATCCGCGAGGGCGGGGCCGCCTGGCTGATGGCGGTGCAGGCCGCTTCAGACGACGAAGACCAGGGCTTTCGTGCCTTGTTTGATCGGGGCGCCGAGTGGGCCGAGATGCGGCGCCAATGGCAAGACGCCCTGCGCGCCTTGCCCAAGCTCAGCGCCGCGGAGACGGGCCGCCTTCAGCGCCGGCTCACGCGCGAGTACGAAGCCCTGCGGGCGATCGACTTCTTCCCTGGCGACAGCGCGGCAGAAGCCGAGGTGGCCTGGCTCGACCTGCTGCGGCGCATCCAGGCCGTGTTGTCGCCTGACGAGCCCCAGGAGGCGCCGGGCCATGTGCCACGCCTCGAACTCGCCCGGTACCAAGGGCGCACCTGGGCCACACGTCGACATTTGTGGGTCGACCGCGTCGCCAGCGCCTGGCTCATCCGCCGCTTCATTGATCCAAAGGCCCGCTTCAAGTGGCTGGCTACACCGGCCGATTGCCCCAAGAGTGCGCTCGGCTTCGATTTCGACGGCGCGGCCTTCACGCACGTGGGTGAGCGCGTCACCTTCGAAACGCTGTTGGCGAGCTTCGGCCTGGAGGAAGACGCGGCGTTGGCGCGGCTCGGCGCGATGGTCCATCAACTGGACGTCGGCGGCGATCCGGTCGCCGAGGCGCAGGGCTTCGAGTCGATCCTGGCCGGTGCCCGCGAGCGCCACGGAGGCGACGACGACACCCTGCTGGCCGAGATCTCCCTCGTGCTCGATTCGCTGTATGCCCACTTCCAGCGGCCTGCGGCCGCGCGGTGAACACATCCTCAACGAACTCAAAGACGCCTGCCATGAGTGAAACCACCTCCGTCGAATCGCATCCGCCCGAGCCTGCCACGTACACGCTGTGGCAAATGGTGGCCTACATGCTGGGCCTGGGCACCTGGGGCTTCGGCGGCCCGGTGGCCCTGGTGGGCTACATGTACCGTGATCTGGTCGAGAAGCGGCGCTGGATCAGCGAGGGCGACTACAAGGAGGGCATGGCCATCGCGCAGCTGATGCCCGGGCCGCTGGCCGCGCAACTGGCCATCTACCTGGGCTATGTGCACTACCGGGTGTGGGGCGCCACGCTGGTTGGCGTGGCCTTCGTGCTGCCGTCGTTCTGCATGGTGCTGGCCATCGGCATGGCCTACAAGAGCCTGGGCGGCATCGGCTGGATGCAGTCGGTGTTCTACGGCGTGGGCGCGGCGGTGATCGGCATCATCGCCATGAGCGCCTACAAGCTCACCAGCAAGAACATCGGCAAAGACCGCCTGTTGTGGGCCATCTTCGCGGTGAGTGCGGCGGTCACCATCATCACGCAGACGGAAGAGATCTGGCTCTTCATCGGTGCGGGGGTGCTGGTGTGGCTGGTGCGCGTGCCGCCGGCCTGGCTGGGCAAGCGGGGCGGCATCCACGAGGCTTCCAGCGCGATCGTTGCGCTGTTGGCGCTCGATGCCGTCGACCCGGCCAAGCTCACCAAAATCGCCACCTTCTTCACCTACGCCGGCAGCTTCGTGTTCGGCAGTGGCCTGGCGATCGTGCCCTTCCTGTACAGCGGCGTCGTCAAGGAGTACGGCTGGCTCACCGATCGGGAATTCGTCGATGCCGTCGCGGTGGCGATGATCACCCCCGGCCCGGTCGTCATCACCACCGGCTTCATCGGTTTCCTGGTGCAAGGCTTCTGGGGCGCGGTGGTGGCTGCGCTGGCCACGTTCCTGCCCTGCTACCTGCTCACCGTGATTCCGGCTCCGTACTTCAAGAAGCACGGCAAGCGGCCGGCGATCGTGGCCTTTGTCGACGGGGTCACCGCCGCCGCCATCGGCGCGATCGCGGGCGCGGTGGTGGTCATCGGGCAACGCTCGATCACCGACTGGATCACCGGCGTGATCGCCATCGCCACGGCCGTCGTGCTGTGGAGATTCAAGAAGGTGCAAGAGCCGATCATCGTGGCGGTGGCGGCCGCGATCGGGCTGGTGGTCCATCCGCTGCTCAGCCACGCTTGAAGGAGACCGTCGATGAAATGGGTGACCCGTGAACGTCCGAAGATCGATCGCATCGCCTGCCCGTGGCTCATCGCCCGTTTCATCGATGCATCGCCCGAGTTTCTGTATGTGCCGGCCGGCGAGGTGCTGGCGGTGGCCGACGCCACCGGGGCCGTGCCGTACGACATCCCTGGCGTGGAGATGAGCCACGTGGGGGAGCGGTGCAGTTTCGATGCCTTCGTCGCGAAGTACGAGCTGAACGATCCGGCGCTGCACCAACTGGCCGCGATCGTGCGCGGGGCCGATACCTCGCGGCTCGACCTCACGCCGCAGTCTGCCGGCCTCTACGCCATCTCGCTCGGGTTGTCGCACCAGTTCGCCGACGACCATGAGATGCTGCGCCATGGCATGGTGATGTATGACGCCCTGTATGCGTGGTGCCGTGCGTGCCAGGGCGAATCGCACCGCTGGCCTCCGACCATGGCGTGAGACGTAGCATCGCCACCGTGTTCGAACTTCTTGATGCGGTGACATGACGATGCTGTCGAGCGGGCCGGCCGTGCGCGGTGGCCTGCTGGCCTTGTTGGCGGCGGTGCTGTTCGGCGTCAGCACGCCGCTGGTACAGCGCTGGGGCGCTGGTCTCGGTCCGTTCGAGACAGCTGCCTTGCTCTACGCCGGTGCCGCCTTCGTGGGCATGTTCTCAAGGCGCCCGGCGGAGCGCGAGGCGGCGCTGCGTCGCGCCGATGCGCCGCGGCTCGTGGCGATGGTGGCCTTCGGTGCGGTGCTCGGGCCGGTGGCGCTGGCCTGGGGCCTGCAGCGCACCAGTGGGGTGGGCGCGTCGCTGATGCTGACGCTCGAAGGCTTGTTCACCGCGTTGCTGGCCTGGGCGCTTTACCGCGAGACGATGGATCGCCGTGTCGGGACCGCGATGGCCCTTCTGCTGGCGGGCGCGCTGGTGCTCGTGAGCGGTCAAGCTCAGGGGGGCGCGGCGCCGCTCGCCGGTCTCTTGGCGGTGATGGTGGCCACCCTGTCCTGGGGCATTGACAACACCCTCTCACGTGCCCTGGCCGAACGTGATCCGGGCCGGGTGGTGTGGGCCAAGGCATCGCTTGGCGCCGCAGCATCCGCTGGCCTGGCCGGCCTCGTGGGCGAGCCGATGCCCACGGCGGGCGCCATCGCGGCCTTGCTGCTGGTGGGGGCCTGCGGGTATGGCCTGAGTCTGCGCTGCTACCTGCTGGCGCAACGCGCCTTCGGCGCGGCACGGACCGGCTCGGTGTTTGCGTTCGCACCCTTTGTGGGGGCGCTGGTGGCGGTGGCGATGGGGGATCGGTCTGCCGACCTGTCCATGCTGCTGGCGGGTGGGCTGATGGCCGCAGGCATCGTGCTGCATCTGGCCGAATCCCATGCCCACGAGCATGTTCATGAGGTGCTCGCGCACGAGCACGCCCACCGGCACGACGACGGCCACCACCTCCATCACCACCACGAGATGCCGGCTGGCGAACACAGCCATTGGCACGAGCATGCGCCCTTGCGGCACAGCCATGCCCACGTGCCGGATGCGCATCACACGCACCGGCACTGACGCCCCTGTCAGCTGCCGCGCGTGCTGCCCGGCGGCACCAGCCCCCGGCGCGGGATGGGCGTGGAAAACACGATCGAGGTGCGCGTCTCGCCATAGGCGTTGATCGAGGCGAGGAAGCGCTCCAGGTCTTCGAGGCTTCGCGCCACCACGGTCAACAGGTAGGAATCGGCGCCTGCCACGTGGTGGCATTCCAGCACTTCGGCGGCGCGCTTGAGTTTGTCGATGAAGGCCTTCTTGCCCGGCTGCAGCACGGTGATGCCGATGATGGCGCGCACCGGGTAGCCCGCCGCCGTGGCATCCAACTCTGCGCCGATCGAGCGGACCACCCCAGCCTCCATCAACCGCTTCAGCCGCTCCGCCGTGGCCGGCACCGAGAGATCGGCGGCGGCGGCCAGCGTCTTCAGCGATGCGCGGCCGTCTTGTTGCAGCGCCAGCAGCAACTGCCAGGCTTTGGGATCGAGGGCGAAGGTGTCTGCCATGGCGATTCTCTCCCGGGGGCTCGTGCGGGCTGCATTGTGCGCTGATGCTGTTGAATTCAGGCCGATGTGGCCCCGCGCCGGAAAAACACAAAGCAGTTGGCCTGATTTCTTGGTGTAGGCGCCTGTTCAACCGCATGGACACCACCCGAAAATTCTGCCCATGGAAGCTCCGTCGTCCGTTCCCGTGCTGTTCGCCCAATCGATGCTGATCGGTTTGTCCATCGCGGCACCCGTCGGTCAGATTGGTGTGCTGGCGATCCAGCGCACGCTCGACCACGGGCGTGCGGCCGGCCTGGCCACCGGCCTGGGTGCCGCGCTGGCCGATGCGGTGTACGGCGCCATCGGCGCGTTCGGCGTCACCGGCCTGATCCGTTGGCTGCTCGGTCTGAAGCTGTGGCTGGGCTTGTTCGGCGGGGCTTACCTGCTGTACCTGGCCTGGCGCATCGCCACCAAGCCGCCGGTGCAGCGCCTGCAGGGGCAGGCCGCACCGGGCACCTTGCTGCGCTTCGTGTCCGGGACCTTCTTGCTGACGTTGTCCAACCCCACCACCATCTTGTCGTTCATGGCCGTCTTTGGCGCGCTGGCAGGCCACGCGCCGGCTGCATCGCCCTGGGCCATGGTGCTCGGGGTCTTGCTGGGGTCGGCCCTGTGGTGGCTCATCCTCGCGGCGGTCGTGGGAGCCTTGCGCGATCGCTTCGACGCGCGATGGCAGCGGGTGGTGAACGGGTGTTCCGCCGCGTTGCTGGCGGGACTGGCCGGCTGGCAACTGCTGCAGCTCACCCGGGCCGCGTGACGGCACTGCGCCGCTGAGCCTGGCTTTCTGACGTTGTTATTGAAAAGGACTCCCCATGAGCCGCCGTGTCGTCAGCCGACATCGCATTGCCGTGAACGCACCCATCGCCGACGCCTTCATGTTCTTCACGCCCGCCGGTGAAGAGCGTTGGGTCCAAGGCTGGCAGCCGACCTATCTGTCTCCCCCCGATGGCCGTACGGAGGCGGGCATGGTGTTCACCACCGGTGAGGGCGCCGAACGAACGATATGGCTGATGGTGGACTTTGACCGCACGCAGCACCGCTCACGCTATGTGCGCTGCACGCCGGCTTCGCGAACCGGCACGGTCGAGGTGCGCTGCAGCGCGCTGAGCACGGAGCGCACCGAAGTCGAGGTCGTGTATGACATGACCGCGCTCGACGCCGACGGGTCGGCCAGTCTGGACGCGTACGAAGGCCGGGCGTTCGTCGAGATGATCGATGGGTGGGCCCGCGACATCGAGCTTCACATCGATGTTTTGCGTGCCGGCCCGATTCGCTAGCACTCAGCGGTGGGGCTCAGCAGGGCCATCCGGTGCGGCATCGTGCGACCGACGCTGCCGACGCTTCATCGTCAGATAGTCCGCCATCTCGATCTCATGCAACTGGCGCGGATAGCGCTCGGTGGCCTCGAACCACTGGCGCAGGCGCCGCTCCGCGCGATCAGCCGGTGGCGAGGCCAGCGCGTCCAGCCAGGCCTCGATGGCGAGGAAGTAGCGCATCGCATTGCGCTCGGCGATACCCTGCACGCCGTCGACATACAAGTTGCGTCCGTTGGCGTCTCTCCCCACCACGGTGAAGCCCACCTTGTTTCGGCCGATCGTGGCCAGGTAGGCCTGTGTGGCCCAGCGTGCCGTGGGCCCGTTGCGGTACGAATACGCCATCTGGATGTAGGTGTGTGATCCATCGACCGGCACCGCCTGAAGCGTGAGCCGATGGTCGTGCGTGCCCAGGGGGCCGTCCGCCGCGTTGATCTGCACAGACAGGTGGTCGGCGCGCGCCGCGGCCAATCTGTGGTCGAACCGCACTTGATAGGCCTCTCGCAGCGGCTGGTCGATCTTCTTGCCGATGGCCACCTCCAGGGCGGTTCCGTGTGCCCCGTCGCCTCCGGCATCCACATGGCACGCCTTCACATTGAGCTGCAGCATCAGGATGTCGCACCAGGTGTCGGCTTCGCGGAACGACCGGGCCACCGTGTCGAAGGGATAGGCCAGCACGGCGTCCACTTGGCCTTGCGATGTCGTCGAAGAGGAACGGGTTTCGATCAGAAGTGGCCGCTGGAAAGGGCTCGCGGCGAGCGCCCGGCGTTGCGCCTCATGCCGAGCCTGCAGGCTTGCGGCATCCTGCGCCCATGTCGCGGTGGCGGAGGACAAAGCTGCCAACGAGATGGCAATGGCGAGCAGTTTTGACTTCGGGCAGAAACTCATGAAATCAGCTTAGTCAGTGCGGTTTCGCACGCTGGTCGGTCGGCATCCTGAACGTCTGTCGGACGATGTCTCGAACGTGCCGTGCAGGCTTTCACGCTGTGGGCCGACATGGGCAGGCGAGCGCCTCGGGCGTCCCTAGAATTCGCCCGCTTCAGGGGCCAAGTTTTCAGCTGCATCGATCGGTGAGCGGCATTCGAGAGCTGGCAAGCGAAGAAAGAAAGCAGCGAGTGAGCTACGTCATTCAGATCTGGGAACAGCCCGCCGACGTGGCTCTGCCGGCGCACCCGAACGCGGTCTGGGAGATGCTGGGCCATCTGTCGCATCGCGCGCCGGGCACGAACTCCCGGTACGTTGAACTGGCCAGGCAGTTGATGGCGCGGTTTCCCGAGAACGACGATCCGAATGGCGAAGGCCAGGTGTGGCTGCGTGGCCGCGCCGACGGTGAAGGCACCCGGCTGGTGTGGGCGCTGGGCCTGTGCAGTTGCGATCAGCTCGACGAGGTGCGCGCGACCGTCGTCTCGCTGGCCAATGCCTTGGGGTTGAATGCCGCCGACGAACAGTCTGGCCGCCTGCACCTGGTTCAGCGGCCTCCGGTGGCTTCACCGAGGGCAACGCCCGCCGCGGCACCGCAAGTGGCGCCCCGGGTGGGCGCCGCGGTCGACGAAACGCCCACCGAGCCCGTCCCGTTGATGTCGCATGCCCCATCGCGCCTGTCGCTGGGCCGTGTGGCGCCCAGTGCGGCAGCGCGGGCCGTGATGGCCCGCGCCGAGCGGCGCGACCCGCAGGCGCGGTTCGAGCTGGGCCGCCTGTTCAAACTGGGTGACGGCGTCGACGCGAGTGACGAATTGGCGGTGCACTGGTGGACGCTGGCGGCCGAATTGGGCCACCGCGATGCCCAGTTCCACCTGGGGCTGGCGCATGCGCTGGGCGAGGGCGTGGAGCAGAGCCACGCCAAGGCCTTCAAGTGGTTCTGCGAAGCCGCCGACCAGGCCCACCCCGAGGCGCTGTTCAACCTCGGGCAGATGTACGCCGAGGGCACTGGTACGGCGAGGGACACGGTGGTCGGCAGCGCGCTGTGCTATTGCGCCCACAAGCTCGACAGCCTGCACCCGATGCCCATCTTCCAGCCCGGCGAGACCGCCCGGGCGATGGCGCTGGCGGCGCTCATCACCCAATCGGGTGGTGCGGTGCTCGACACCGTGGCGGCATGGCGCCGTGCCGAGGCCCGGGCTGCCGAGCAACCCGCCCCGCTCACCGACGCGCCGGCTGGCACCAGCGCGTCAGCAGCCGATGCATTGGGCTCGACCACACGGTCGGCACCGAGCTGGCTGCCGCGCTGGTTGCGCCGTGCCAAGGGGCAGACGGCCTGAGAGGTGGAGAGGCCGAGAGGCCGGAGAGGCCGAAAGGCGATTGGCCCGCGATGATCAGGCGGGCTCGAAATCGATGAAACGCTGGTCGATGTCGACGCCGCACAGCTTCACGCGAAGCGAGTCACCGACGTCGAGTGCATCGAAGCCTCGAACGACGCGGCCTTCCACCAGCGGCGAGAAGATGCGCACGAAGGTGCCCTTGGGCGTCACCCCGGTGACGATCGCGTCGAAGACTTCCCCGATGCGGTCGTGCAGCAAGAACGCGGCGGCGGCCTTGAGCACGCGCCGCTCGACCGTCGATGCGTTGTCTTCCTGGGCGGTGCACTGCGCCGCAATGGCGCCCAGTTGCTCGAAGGTGTAGGGAGATTCGCGCCCGGCGAGTGAGGCCTTGATGAGCCGTTGGGTCACGAGGTCGACGAATCGCCGGTTTGGCGCGGTCGAGTGGGCGTAGTCGTTCACCGCCAGGCCGAAGTGCCCCGAGGCCGGTGTGCCCGGCTGGGCCGCCGCGTAAGCCCCTGAGCCGAGCAGCTTGACCACCGAGAGCGACAGCTCTTCGAAGCGCGTCGGCGCGATCTGGCGCTGCCTCGTGAGGAACTCGTCGAGCGCCAAGGGGTTGGGCGCGGCGGGCAAGGTGGCGCCGTGTTCAGCGGCCAGCTTCACCAGGCGATCCCATCGCTTGGGCTCCTGCAAGACGCGGCGAAGCGAGGGTTGACCGTGCTCGACCAAGTGGCGCGCCGTGGCGCCGTTGGCGGCGATCATCAGATCCGCGATCAGGTCCTTGGCCCGGTTTTTCCGATCGGCCCGCAGGTCGACCAACTGGCCATCGGCGAACACCGGTCGGGCCTGAGCCGTCATCACGTTCAAGGCACCGCGCCGCGTGCGCCAGTGCCGCAGCGACCGGGCCACACGGTCATGCAGCGCCAGTTGCTGTTGCAGCGCCGGGCTGGCAGCTACCGCCGCCGGCGCATCGGCCCGCCCGTCCAGCCAGGCGGCGATGCTGTCGTAGGCCAGCTTGGCCCGGTTGAGCACCACCGCCCGGTACAAGGTGGAATCGATCACGCTGCCGTCGTCCGACACGGTCATCTCGACCACCACCGCCAGCCGATCCTGCCCCTCGTGCAATGAGGTGAGATCGTTCGACAGCCGGGTGGGCAGCATCGGGAAGACGCCTGCTGCCGTGTAGACCGAGGTGGTGTTGATCGAGGCGTGCTCGTCGATGGCACCGCCCGGCGCCACCAGCGCATCGACATCGGCCACCGCCACCGCCAGGCGGGTCTGTCCGCCGGGCAACGCCTCGGCCCAGCTCAGTTGGTCCAGGTCCTGGGTGTCGTCGTTGTCGATCGAAAACCAGAGCCGGTCGCGCGTATCGCGGATGTCGCCGCCCCGGGCCGAGCCGGGGGCCGGCGCTGCGGGCTGTCGGTCCTCGGCTTCGTGCAGGGCTGCGGGGTCAAAGACGGGCCTGAGGCCGTGGGTTTGCATTTCGAGCGCGGCGATGCGCTCCAGTTCGGCTGCGTCCATGCGGTGATTCTGGGGCCTGCACAGCCGTCCCTCCGATCCGGGGTTTCAGCGGGTTGCCGGGGCCGGCAACCGCCGCTCGTTCTTGCCGATCGTGGCTCGGCCCCCGCGGACCGTCGCTCGTCTCATCCCACTTGGTGCGAGCCCGCGCGCTGCCCACACTGCCGACCGCCGCCTCCTGAGGGCCCAGCCTGGCCCCCTTCAACCCTCGGCTTGACCGGAGCGTTCACCATGTCGATCTCCCATGATTCGGCCGCATCGTCGGCTACCTGTTCGGCCAGTGCGGCGGCCCTGTACCGACCGATGCCATCGGCCGAGCACGGCCCCATGGCGCGTCAGGCTCAGCGCGCGTTGCTGTGGTCGGCAAGGGCCTGGCTGGTCGTCGCGCTGGCAGGGCAGGCCCTCTTCGCGGTGTATGTGTTGGCCTTCTATGGCGCCGCCGCTGTCGCCGGCCGGCTCGATCGCTGGAACGGCGTGCTGCCGCACGGCTGGGTGCCGGGCGATGCGTTCGCGAATTCCCTCACGGCGCTGCACCTGGTGTTCACCGTGCTGATCATTGGCGGCGGTCTGCTGCAGTTGCTGCCGGTGGTCCGGCGGCTGGCGCCGGCGGTGCACCGCTGGAATGGCCGCGTTTACATCGTCTCGGCACTGGTGATGGCCACTGGCGGGCTGGTGATGATGCTCACCCGCCGCACGGTGGGCGATGCGGTGCAGCACGCAGGACTGATGCTGAATGCGGTGCTGATCGTGGTGTTGGCGGTGGTGGCCTGGCGCCTGGCCGTGGGGCGCCAGATCGAACGCCACCGCCGATGGGCGTTGCGCCTGTTCCTCGCCGTCAGCGGGGTGTGGTTCTTCCGCGTGGGGCTGATGGCCTGGCTGCTGGCGAACCGCGGCCCGGTCGGGTTCGACCCCCAGACCTTTCAAGGCCCTTTCCTCAGCTTCCTCGCGTTCGCTCAGTATGTGGTGCCGCTGTTGGTGCTGGAAGGCTACCTGCGCGCGCGTGACCACGGCGGGCCGATCGCGCGGATCGCCATGAGCGGTGTGCTGGCGGTGGCCACACTCTGCACGGCGCTGGGGGTGGTGGGCGCCGGGCTGGTGATGTGGGGCCCGCGGATCGTCGGTTAGCGAGAGATCTTGCGGTCGATCTCCACCACCACGCCGCCCTTGAGGGTGAAGATGCTCAGCGTTTGCGGGTCGCGCCGTGCCGGGAAATAGGTCCAGGTCTTCACCTCGACATCGGCATTCGGGCCGGACACCCGCGATTCGTGGTCGGGCGGGCCGATGCGCTGGAGCACTTCGCCCTCTTGCATGCCTTTGCGGATGAAGCCCCGTTCCCAGGCGTCCTGGGCGTGGGCACTGCCGGCCACAATGGCACAAAGCGCGAAGATGAGGGTCAGGCGTGAGTGCATGTCAGCTTCTTTCCAATCCAATGCCAAAGCGCCGGCGGGGCGGCGTTGCACCGAGCAACGCGGCGGCGTCCGGGTCGGTTGACGGCCGGGGCAAGCCCGGCGCGGCTCCATGACTGAGGCGTGTATGCCGGCTCGCGTCGCCGTGCGGGGCGGGGCGCTGGATGCTGACGCGGCGCTGCAGCGCCTGCAGGTGGCTGCGGTGGTGGCCCTTGCGGGCAGCATAGAGGGCGGCGAAGAGGGCAGCGCGGAGGGCGGCGCAGAGGTGGCCCAGCCGCCGTTGCCCGCAAACGCCGCGCCCATCGTGCTCTGCGCGGTGCTGGGCTCGCTGGCGATTGGCGGTGCCGAGCGCATCGTGCTCGACTGGGCGGCCCATCATCGACAGCGTTACCGCCTGCGCCTGTTTGTCATCCACCGCGTGGACCACGAATGGCCCATTCCGCGTGGCGTCGAGGTGGTTCGCCCGGCGCGTGGCCAGCCGGTTTCCGATGCCTTGCAAGCTTTTGCCGCCGAGGCTGCGGCGGCCTGGGCGGCCTGGCAAGAAACCGCAGGCCGCGTTGCGCCGGTGGTGCTGTGCCACATGACGCGCCGGGAACATCGCATGGCGCTGGAGGCTGGCGGCGCGCGTGCCGTGCCGGTGCTGCATAACGCGCGAGAAGGTTGGCGCGAATCCTTTGAAGCCCTGCCGGCCGATCGGCGGCTCGTGGCGGTGTCTCAAGCTTGTGTGGACGATCTGGCGGCGCTCGGCCGCTGTGATGCGGTGACCTTGATCCGGCACATCCCGTCGCCGCCGTCGCCGCCGTCTCCGCCATGCGCCCCCAGCGCCCGGGCCGCGCAGCGAGCGTCGCTGTGCCAGACCTTGGCCTGGCGGGACGACCCGGCTGCGTCTTTGGTGGCGATGGTGGGCGCGGTCAAGCCGCAGAAGAACTACGGGCGCGCCTTGGGCATCCTGGCCGAGCTGGCGGCCGACCCCAATGACCGAACGCGACTGGTGATCTTCGGGGGCCCCGTGGGAGCGGGTGGCGACGAACACTGGCGCGGGCTGTGCGCCGAGGTGCTGCGGCTGGGCCTGCAAGAGCGCGTTCGCCTGCCCGGCTTCGTGGCCGGTGCCGCGCGCCTGCTGCCGGCGTTTGATCTGCTGCTCAACACGAGCGACTTCGAAGGCCTGTCGATCGCCACCCTCGAAGCCTTGCAAGCGCAAGTGCCGGTGGTGGCCGCGAGCGTGGGCGGGCAGGGCGAGCTCGCCTCTGCCGGGCTCACGCTGGTGGATGCGCAGGCCAGCGTCGCTGAATGGGCGGGCGTGATCCGGCGCGTGGCACACGCCCCGCGGCCGGCACCGCCTGTGTGGTCGCGGTTTCCATCGCACCGTCTGTGGACACTCGAACACCTGGCGGCGCCCGCGGTGCGGCGGCGGCATGTGATGTGGGTTACCGCCAATCTGAACGCGGGTGGCGCCCAGCGCTCGCTGGTGAACCTGGCCACCCACTGGGCCCGCCACGGCTCAACGGGCTTCAGCTTCGAAGTGGTCGTGACCGGTGAGAGCACGACCGACTGGTTCTTCCGGCAACTGACTGCCGCCGGTGTCGCCGTCACCCGATCGGCCGCGGGCCGGGATTGCTTCGACCACGCCGAGGCACTGATGCAGCGGCTGCTCGCCTCTGGGCCCTGCATCGTGGGCTTCTGGAACGTCGACCCGAAGATCAAGCTGCTGGTGGCCAAGGCCGCGCCCGACGAGGTGCGGCTGGTGGACGTCTCGCCCGGCGGCTATGCCTTCGAAGAGATGCGGGCAACGGCCACCTTTCAGCAACTCATCGGATTTGACGAATCGCGCTACTACGCGCGGTTGGCCCGCCTGGTGATGAAGTTTCACGGTGCTGTGCCCGCTGAAGTGGCGTGCCCGACGGCGGTGGTTCGCAATGGCGTGCCCGCCTGGCGGCCCACGGCCGGGCGCGAAGGTGCGGGCGCCCGGGTGCCGCGCATCGTGGTGAATGGCCGCATTGCGCCGTCCAAGTTCGTGGCCGAGATCATCGGGGCCATGGCTTTGGTGTGGCACCGCTTTCCTGCGGCGGCGCTTCACCTGATTGGCGCTGCCGAGCCTCGTCACCAGGACTATGCGCGGCGGTGCGTTGACCTGTTGTCGCCGCACCTTCAAGCGGGCCGGCCGGTTCATCTGCATGGCGCTGGCTTCGAGCTGCAGCGCGTGGCGGGCGAGGGAGACATCGGCGTGGTGCTGGGCCACCACCAAGGTTGCCCGAACGCGGCGCTGGAGGCCATGGCCCTGGGGATGGCGGTGGTGGCGAACAATTCAGGCGGCACGGCCGAGGCGGTTCTCCACGAGCGCACCGGCCTGCTGATCGAGGGGCACGACCCGGCCACGCTGGCCGCAGCCATCGAACGCTTGCTGGGCCAGCCCGCCGAGCGCACGCACCTGGGCGAGGCCGGCCGCGCGCACGTGAGCCAGAATTTCTCGATGGATGGCATGGCCCATGGCTATCTGCACGTATTCCAAACACTCTTGGAGGGGGAGACCGCATGCGCTTGATCATCGATGCCAAGGATGGTGTGTCCTACCTGGCGGACGCGGCCTTGATCGACGACGCCCGTGCGGGTGCGCCCAGCCTGTGTGAAGGCCTGGCCTCGATCGCCGCGCGCCCTTCGTTCAGCGAGGTGGCCAGCGGGACGTACCGCTTCGCGCGGCTGCGTGAGTTTCCGGTCGACCCGGCGGTGCAAAGAGAGTTCGGGCCCCATGGGTTGCTGTTTGACCCGGTGGCGGAGGCGGCGGGTGGCGAGCCGCTTCTGGTGCACGGCGGAGATGTCGGTATGCCGGGGCAGCGGCGTGCGGCCTTGGGCTCGGTGAGGCTGGAGCCGGGCCTGCTTCGCGCGCTGGTAGCGCAGGTTCAGCGGCTGGGGCTGAGCGCGGCCCGCGCCCAGCTGTTGCTGGAGCTGAGGGTGGGTGAAAAGCCGCCGGCCTGGAAGTTCTGGGCACGTCCGTCGACCACTCGGCAGATCGTGGAGCAAGACGATGACGACGTGGACTTTTTCGATGCGGTCGTCCCCAGCCTTGCTCCCTATCGGCATCCCAACTCGGCCCACGCCTGGATGCTCTACTTCGATCACCAGCAACGCGAGGCCGACCGTGCGCAACGCGACGCGGGCCGATCGCACGCCAACCACGATGACCACGACGACAGCGACGACGATCACCCAGTGCAGCTCGCCATGCCTGAAGCTCCGTGTGCCGGCGACGGCCCCCAGGGCCCGGTTGCGTCCATCGTGCCTGCCGCAGGGGACGTGGGAGGCCTGGCCGGGCCAGCTCCTTTCGTGAGCACGGTGGCGCCGTTGTTCCAGTTCTCGCCACCACCAGGCGTGGATGCGCAGGGGCGTGTACGCGAGGTGCCGCCGCCCACCCAGACGGTGAAGCCCGACGCGCCGACCGATGCATCGTCGGATCGCGAGAGAGATGCCTCGCTGCGCGCCGCGGGCCTCACGCTGAGCATGCTGGCGGCCGAATCGCTGGAGGCCAACCCGCTCGATGCACCGGCGATCGACGCCGCGGGTTGCGAGGCTGGCGCGGCGATGATCGATTCGGCGCCCGAATCGGGCGAACCGGCCGACGATCTGGTGCAGTCGAGCACCTCGTACTGAGAGACAAGAGGCTGAACGTCTGTCACCCATGCCTGCCTTGCGCGCCAAAGCGTCACCGCGCATCGTCGCCCATGCTCGCCATGACCCGAGCCATGGCTGTTCGTTGCGCCTCGATCCGCGCCGCTTTGGCCTGTCTTTCGCCGGGCGTGGCCGAGAAACTCTCAGCCCCTGAGTCGCTGAACGGAGTTGCCGCATGAACCATGATCGCGATGCCCACTTCGTCCGCACGAACGCCGTGGCTCTGCATCCCGTGAAAAGGCGGCAGCCGTGAAAGCGCCGCAGCCGACGTCCGGCGCACCCCCCATGGTGGCGGACGGTCCCCGGGGCTGGGCCCGCATCGTCACCTGGCCCCGTGTGCGGGTGACGTTGATGGCGGCCGTGCCCTTGGGCCTGCTGCACAGCCTGAGCTCCGCGGTGACGCCGGTCGGCATCTGGATCGCTCGCGCCGTCATCATCGGTTTGCTCGCGATGTGTGCCTTCGGCGTCGCGGAGCAGTGGCCGGCACGGGTGCCCCGGCGTTGGGCCCGCTGGGTGTGGCAATTGATCGCGGTGGTGTTGGCCATGCCTTTCGGCGCCTACCTGGCCTACAACGTCACCACGAGCGGCCCGCTCCACCTCACCACCGACATGCAGCGGCTGGGCGGGTTGGCGGCCATGACGATGTCGGGCATCCTCTTTGGCCCGTGGATCGCGCTGGGCGCAATGGTGCGGCAGCGCGAGGCCCTGGCGCAGCACCAGGCGCTCGCCTTCCAGCTGGAGCGCAGCGAGTACGAGCGCCAGGTGCTCGATGCGCGCATGCGGCTGTTGCAGGCCCAGGTGCAGCCGCACTTTCTTTTCAACACACTGGCGAACGTGCGAGCGCTGGTCAACACCGGCTCGCCACGCGCCAGCGCCGTGCTCGACAGCCTCATTGCCTACTTGCGAGCGGCCGTGCCGCGGCTGGATGAGCCCGCCACCACGCTGGCGCAAGAGGTGGAACTGGTTCGCGCCTATCTTGAGCTGATGCACATGCGCATTCCCGATCGCCTGCAATACAGCCTGCACGCCGACGACGCCGCCTTGGGCCTGCGCTGTCCGCCCATGGCCATCCTCACCCTGGTGGAAAACGCGGTGCGGCACGGCATCGACCCCAGCGAAGAGGGTGGCCGCATCGAGGTGGATGTCAGCCTGCGCTCGGGCCGCTGCAGCGCGCGCGTCATCGACACCGGCATCGGCCTGGGCGCGCACGCGCCCGGCCTGGGCACGGGCCTGGCCACGCTTCGCGAGCGCATGCAGCTTGCGTTTGGTGGCGATGCGCGCTTAAGCCTGACCAGCGTGGTGCCTCACGGCACCTGTGCCGAGCTGGACTTTCCTGCCCACCAGGAGGGGGCATGACCCGCCCGAACCCCACAGCGCTGATCGCGGATGACGAACCGCTGCTGCGCGACGAGCTGGCGCGCATGCTGGCGCAAGCCTGGCCCGAGTTGCAGATCGCAGCCATGGCGAGGAACGGCCGCGAAGCGGTGCAGCTGTACCAGCAGCACCTGCCGGACATCTGTTTTCTGGATGTCCACATGCCCGGCCTGTCAGGGGTCGAAGCGGCACAGCAGATCGGCCGGCGAGCCCATCTGGTCTTCGTCACCGCCTTCGATCAGTACGCCCTGAAGGCCTTCGAGCATGGTGTGCTCGACTACCTCGTCAAGCCCGTGGAGGCAGCCCGCCTGGCGGACACCGTGGCGCGGCTCCAAGACCGGCTCGGCAGCCGCCACCCCGCCAGCGCCACCGATGCATTGCTGCGCCAACTGGCCGAGCAACTGCAACGGCCGGTCGCCGCGAGCCCTTCGTACCTGCGCTGGGTGAGGGCGCTCGTGGGCCAGGCGGTGCGAGTGATCGCCGTCGACGACATCGATTTCCTGCGATCGGACGAGAAGTACACCCTCGTGGCATGGCGCAATGAAGCTGGCCAGCCCGCCGAAGCGTTGATCCGCAGCTCACTGAGAGAACTGCTGCCTCAGCTGGACCCGATGCAATTCGCGCAAGTGCACCGTTCGGTGGTCGTCAACCTGCGTGCAGTGAGCCACGTGACCCGTGGCGCGAATGAAACCGCCGACATCCACCTGAAAGGCCGCAGCGAGGTGTTGCCGGTGAGCCGAAGCTACCTGCATCTGTTCAAGCAGATGTGAGGCCGGGCAGCGCCCGCCAGCGTGACCTCAACCGTTGTTTCTGGCCCGAACCCGGCGCGCCATCAGCACCGCCAGCCCGATCACGAGCGCATGGATGGCCGTGTTCCACGCGAAGGCTTTCGGTTGAAACATGTCTTCGCCCACGAAGAGTTCATGCTCGACCGAGACGCCCGGCGAATCGAACAGGAACGCGATCGGGAAGCCACCCTTGAGCACCGGCGCGAGGCACGGGTCACTGAACGACGGACCGCACAGGTTTCCATAGGACACCATGTCGGGCCCCGACCTTTCGATGAACATGGAGGCGGCGGACATGATCAAGGCCACGGCCACAAGAAGAATGAGTCGCATGCGCCCATCATCGCTGCTTGTAAGCCTTTTTGGCCACCGCGGGTGGACGCGAAGTTTGGGGTAGCCTTTGCGCGCCCTTCGGCAAACTGAAAAGGTCGCACACCACATGCCTCGAGCCACTTGTCATTGCCAAGCCGTGGGCATCTCGATCCCGCGCCCGCCAGAGCGGCTGACCAACTGCAACTGCTCGATTTGTCGTCGCTATGGTGCACTGTGGGGTTACTTCGATGCATCAGAGGTCGTCATCGACGCTCCACCGGGCTCGACCGACGAGTACGCCTGGGGAGACAAGTCGATCGCGTTCGTCCGCTGCAGGTCTTGCGGATGCGTGACCCATTGGCGCCCGTTGCCCGGCCGCAAGTCTCTTCGCATGGGCGTCAACATCCGAAACTTCGAGCCAGATCAAATCGGCCCCGTGACCATTCGCCTGTTTGACGGTGCCGTGACCGACGAGTTCGTCGGGGAAATCGCACCTGGCGCGCTGGGCGAGGCCTGAGAGCGTGGCGATGCCAGCGTCTGACGCAAGGTCGCTTGCGCCTCACTCACATCGGCGGCCATGAAATCACACCTCGTACCGACGGTACTCGCCCAGGCCTTGCTGCTCATCGGGTGCGTGCAGATGCCTGACCACGCCATGCCTCGGTTGGCCGACGCGGCCTCGATCGATGCGGCGGCGCGCGAGGCCATGGCGCAGACGCATGCCCGCGGCTTGGCGGTCGCCGTGGTCGACGCTGGGCAGGTGGTGCATGTTCGCGCGTTCGGTCGTCGCAACGAGGCGGGTGAACCACTGCGCACCGACACGGTGATGGTCGCCGCCTCGCTCACCAAGCCCGTCTTCGCCTACCTGGTGATGCAACTCGTCGATGAAGGACGGATGGATCTCGACGCCCCCATCGGGCGCTACCTGGCCCAGCCGCTGCCAAGCTATCCCCCGTGGAGCGGCTTGGCGGGTGACGATCGATGGCGAGCGATCACGCCGCGGATGCTGCTGAGTCACCGCTCAGGGCTGCCCAACCTGGCCACGCCCGAATCTGAGGGAGGGCTGCGCCTGCAATTCGACCCAGGTGCGCGCTATGCCTACTCTGGCGCCGGCATCAACCTGCTGCAGTTCGTTCTCGAACGGGGGCTTGGGCTGGATGTCGATGCCGAGCTGAGACGCCGCGTGTTCCAGCGTTTTGACATGCCCCATACCCGCCTGACGTGGCAGGAAGAGGCGGCCAGCAACCAGGCCGATGGCTACACCGCGAGCGGCGATTCGCGGCCCCATCCACGCCGACGCCGCGCCGCGGCGGCCAGTTCGATGGGCACGACCCCTGAGGATTTTGCGCACTTCGCGGCGGGCTTCATGCGAGGTGAGGGCTTGTCGAGTTCGTCTCGCGCCGCCATGACCACGCCGCAGGGGCCCATCACCACGGCGACCCAGTTCCCCACCTTCCAGGCGGAACTGCCGGCAGAGCGTCGTCGGGCGGATCTCGCAGCCGGTCTGGGTGTGGTTCTGTTCGATGGTCCGCAAGGCCCCGGCTTCTTCAAGGGTGGCCATGAGGACCACGCCGGCAACACCTGGCTCTGCCTCGAGCGCACTGCCCGTTGTGTCGTGCTGCTGTCCAACGACGTTCGCGCCGAAAAGGCGTTTCCCGGCCTCGTGGCTTCCATCGTGGGGGAAACGGGGGCGCCGTGGCGTTGGGAGTACGGACGTTGACGCCCACTCGCAGGTCTCAGGGTGGCAACGGCACAGCGGCGTCGGCACAGCCCTTCCGCTCTAAATCCTGCCACCCTCTGACACCTTGAGCGCCCATCATCGTCTGAGGCGCCCGCACGGTGTGGGTGCGTCGATGACGAGGAGGTCTTGTGGACGATCGGGTGGGCGATGAGATTCAGCGGCGCACGATGCTGCAGATGGCGTTGGGCGTGGCGGCTGGGGGCGGGGCGCTGGCAGGCGCGGCGGCGATGGCGGCCACAGCGGGCATGCGAGCCGCCCCCGCGGCCACGGGAAAGCCGGGCGACTTCGAGTTCCTGGCGGGGGAGTGGCGAATCCAGCATCAGCGCTTGAAAGATGGGCAGTGGGATCGCTTCGAGGGCGAGGCCACGGTGCACAGCATTCTGGGCGGCGTGGGCAGCGTGGAAGAGCTGCGCATCCCCGCGCGCCAGTTCAGCGGCATGGGGCTGCGCTTGCTCGATGTCGAGCGCAAGCTGTGGGCCGACCATTGGGTGAATGCACGGTCAGGCGTGCTCACGCCGCCGCCCAGCTGGGGCAGCTTTGTCGATGGTGTGGGCATCTGGGATTCGGTGGACGAAGAGGCGGCCGGTGGGCCGGTGATCTGGCGAGGGGTGTGGGATCGCATCACCGACGACGCTTGCCGCTGGTACCAGGCGTCGAGCAGCGACGCCGGCCGCACCTGGACAGAGACCTGGATCATGGCCTGGACGCGGGCCTGAGGCCAAGCGGTCGCGCCTCTCGCGGCGCGTGCGGGGCGGGCTGTCGACCGCCCGGCTTGAACCCGCCGATCCCGTTACGGGATGTTCTGCGCACGGCGGCCGATGCGGCATCGCCACCTAGGGAGACCATCGTCGCCGGGCTCATCGCTGCGCAACCCGCGGTTACGAATGGCCGTGGCATGACAAGGTTTTCCATTATTAAGTTCGACGGTCGTACTAAATACGATGCCTGCATTCCAATCGCGCAAGAGGCAGCATGTACAGCCCGAGAAGAGTGACGTTGTTGGGGCCATTGCTCGCAGGGGCGGTGGCGTTCATCGGTGGCCCTGCCGCCGGCGCGACATGGACGAAAGTGGCCGACGAGAACAAGTCGTTCACCGTCCAAGGCACGCAGAACGTGCGTTATGGCACCGGCAACAACTGGGTGACGAAGGTTGTCACCGGGAGCGCCACCTGCAGCAACAGCTACTTTGGTGCTGATCCGTATTCGGGGGTGCGCAAGCAGTGCCAGGTGCCTGTGGCCTCGGTCTGGACGAAGATCGCCAGCGAAGGCGCGGGGTTCAGTGTCGCGGGCACGCAGAACATCCGCTATGGCAGCGGGAATGCGTGGGTCACGAAATCGGTCACCGCGGCCGGGCAATGCACCAACACGTATTTCGGGAGCGATCCGGCGCCGGGCACCAAGAAAGAGTGCCGGGTTTCCGATGCTGCCTCTGAAACGCCCACAGGCTATGGCCGCACGGTGACGGGCGGGGCCGGCGCCGGTGGCGCCGACATCGTCACCATCTCGCGTGCCGCCGATCTGCCGTCAGCGCTGTGCCGCTCTTACGACAGCGCCGGCTACTGCAACGACAAGACGCCGCGGATCATCAAGATCTCCGGGGTGCTGGACTTCAGGAACACACAAGGCAAGGCCTCGAGCAATGGCTGCGTCTACAACTCGTGTACCGATTCGAAGAAGAACGAGCTGATCCTCACGACGACGAGCCCGTCGTATTGCGCGGGCAAGACCAACTTCTCGGTCACCTACGATGCGGCCGGCGCCAACCCCATGCAGGTGGGTTCGAACAAGACGATCATCGGCGTGGGTGATGCGTCGGGCATCAAAGGTCGAGGGCTGCGGATCATCGGTGGCAACAGCAACATCATCGTTCGCAACCTGACCATCAGTGACATCAACGACGGCATCATCTTCGCCGGCGATGCCATCACGCTGGACAACGCCGACCGCATCTGGATCGACCACAACCGAATCGAACGCATCGGCCGTCAGTTCATCGTGTCCGGATATGGCACGGCCTCGAACACGACCATCTCGAACAACGACTTCAACGGCGCCGACCAATACGGCTTCTACTGCGACGGTCGGCACTATTGGAACCTGATGTTCGTCGGCGCCAACGACACCATGACCTTCACTGGCAACTGGGTTCGCCACTTCACCGGCCGCGCGCCCAAGTTCGGCGGCAGCGGGGTGGGGCAGCTCCACATGGTGAACAACTACTTCTACGATTCCGGCAGCGGACACGCGCTGGAATCGGCCAGCCCCTCATCGGTGCTGATCGAGAGCAACTACTTCCAAAGCGTCAACCAGCCGATCCTGAAAGACGCCAAGTCGGGCTACGTCTTCGCGCCGTTGGGCTCACTGACCACGGCCGCGAGCAACGCGTGCAAGGCGGCGTTCTCGCGCGACTGCGGGGTCAACGTGGCCACGCCCCCGCCCTCGGAGAACAACTTCACGCTCGACCAAGTGGTGCTGGACCGGGCCAAGGGGCAAGCCTCTGGCGTCATCGTCGCGCCCAATCCGGCCGCCGATTTGCCCACGCGGGTTCCGAACAACGTCGGGCCTCGGTCCACGGTGTTCTGAAACCTGCAGTCGTAGAGCCTTGGCGAAAAAGACAGGAGCTGGCGCATGAACGTTTGGAAAGTCACGGCGGCGGTGGCCGTCCTCGTCGGATCGGCGATGCCGGCCTACAGCGGCACGATCGACGAAGGCACGACCGAAACGAAGTGGTACACCGGCACGCCGGTCAAGCCACCTGTCACGCCAGGGCCCTGGCGCCTCGGCGGGCCCAACCCGGAGCAGTCGAACTTCAAGCTCGTCAAGGAGTCGGCGCACTTTGCCTTCTACTCCGACGAGGCCGTCTCGCAGGCCGACCTGAACCTCGCGGCCGACACGCTGGAGAACACGGTCTGGCTGAACCTGTTCGACTCGAACCTGTTCATGCCCGAGCCCTATGCAGACCGGGCCGACAAGATCAAGCCCGCCGTCCACATCCACTCCGACTGGGGGCTGACCGGCGGCGCCTGGGTGGACGGCCAGGGTGCCATCCACCTGGGCATGTGGATCGCGCCGGGTGCGCTGCGCGACCACTGGGGGCTGACCCACGAGTTCACCCACGGCTGGCAATCATGGGCTGCCTACGACGGTGGCATGACCTGCAACCAGAGCAACACCTGCGGCTGGATCTACGAGAGCCACGCCAACTTCACGCCCCACCAGTTGCCCGAGTACCAGAGCAACGTGCACTGCTCGGAGATGCTGGCCAACGCGCCGCACCTGTACCTGGGCTCGACGCGCGATCGCTACTGCAACTGGCAGTTCATGGAGTACCTGAAGGATCGGCACGGTCCGGCGGCGGTCACCGGCATCTGGACGACACCGGGCTCCGATCCCTTCCTGAACCTGCAGCAGTCGCGCGGCTGGTCGACGTCGCGGCTGAGCGATTTCATTGGCGAATGGGCGATGCACAACGTGGTTTGGGACTACAAGGCCACGCCCACGGCCTTCCGCGCCACCTATGGCGACATCACCCGCACCGATCGGGCCGAGCGCCTGCATCGACTGATGCCGCTCGAAGCGCTGGATGACAACTGGGCCACCAACCGGCGCTTCGTGTCGCCCTACTACGGGGCGCCGCAGCGCTTCGGCTACAACGTCATCCGGCTCTATCCCGCCAGCGACGCCAGCACCGTGACGGTCAAGTTCCGCGGCATCGACCAGAAAGGCTCTGATGCGGGCTTTCGCTGGGGCCTCGTTGCCACCAACACCGGCTTCACCTCGGCCCGTTACAGCGCGCTGCAGCGCGGCCTGGACGGCCAGGTGAAGTTCCGCGTCCATCCGGGCGAACCGTTGTTCCTGGTGGTGGCCGCCACGCCCAAGGTGCACCAGTCGATCACCTGGGATCAGGACTACCGCACGATCTGGCGCTACCCGTACATGATCGAACTGGCGAATGCGTGGCCGCAAGGTTTCCAGGATGGTCGGCGCGATGCCTGCCCGGCCGGAACCGTGGTGCACAGCAACGGCGGCGGCTGCGCCCCGGCCAGCACCCCCGCATCGGTGTATGTGGCGCCCTATGCGCGGATCATGCCGAACGGCCGCGCCAGTGGCTCTGCCCGCATCGAGGACCAGGCCACCGTGGTCAACGGCCTCGTGTCGGGCGGCGTGGTCGGCGGGCTGACGGTGGTGGGCATGTCGGGCAGCCCGTTCGGCAACAACGATTTCAATATCTCGGGCTCGGCCCAGGTGCGCACCTCGTTCTATCCGCTGGGCTTCTTCGAGGCCGGCCAGGGTGCGGGCGGCACGCTCGATCTCTACGGCGATGTCGAATACCGGGGCACCGGGCTGACGCTGACCAACGGGCATCGCACGGGCTTCGTCGATGCCACCTCGCAGGTCGGCTCGGCCACCGACATCAACAAGAACAAGCGCTGGCAGTGGCGGCCCTGACCGACCACGGCGTGCCCCTCGCGAACGCTTGGCGCGCGGCACGCGAGGGCGGTGTTCGCCGCCCAATCACGGCATTGCCCGCACGCGACGGACGCTGAGCCTTTGGCCTCCAGGCAGTCCGCGCCGTGGGCGTCCATCATCGAACCCAAGACGGCCCCCTCAGCGCGGCTCGGGGAAGGCCACCCCATCAGAGAAAGGTCCGATTGAGATGAAACGCTGGACATCGAGCGTGATCAGCACGCTGGCGCTGGGCGCCAGCATCGGCGCGTATGCGCAAGGCTGTGGCACCGGCGGCGGTGTGACGGTGTGCCTCACCGCCACCGGCACGGCGAGCCATGTCGAGCTCAGCTGGACAGCCGACAAGCCCATCACGAATGTGCAGATTCTTCGCGACAAAGACAGCGACCCTGATGGCCGCAAGCGGCTGGCGAAGGTGGGCAAGAACGTCCGCAACTATGTGGACGAGGGCGCGGTGGCGGGCAAGCCGTATTGGTACTGGATCAAATTCAGTGTCGACGGCCAGTCGTACGACTCGAATGCCGCCGCGACAGCCCGAGCGGGCATGCGCGACATGACCAGTCTGCAGCTGTCGGCCAAGATGGCGCCGGGTTGGAACCTGGGCAATACCCTCGAAGCCATCGGCGGCGAAACGGCCTGGGGCAACCCGAAGGCAAACCAAGCCATCATGGACGGCATCAAGGCCGCCGGCTTCAAGAGTGTGCGCATCCCCGTGTCCTGGAAGCAATACGCGGATGCCAACGACAACATCAGCGCCAGCTGGATGGCCCGCGTGACCGAGGTGGTGAACTACGCCCGCAACGCGGGGCTATACACCATCATCAACATCCACTGGGATGGCGGCTGGATGCAACCGACCTACTCCCAGCAGGCGATGGTCAACGCGCGAATCGCCAAGTTCTGGACCCAGATCGCCAACAACTTCAAGACCTACGACGATTACCTGCTGTTCGCAGGCACCAACGAGGTGATGGTCGACGGCGACTACGGCCCACCCACGGTGGAGTACTACACGGTGCAGAACAGCTTCAACCAGACCTTTGTGGACGCGGTGCGGGCCACCGGCGGCTACAACAAGAGTCGGCACCTCATCGTGCAGGGCTTCAACACCAACATCGACTACACCGTCGCCTACTTCTCGGTGCCGAAAGACCCGGCGGCCAAGAAGCTGATGGTCGAGGTGCACTACTACGATCCGTACAACTTCACCTTGAATGGCTCCAGCGACAACATCTGGCAGTGGGGTGCGATCGCCGACAACCCGGCGCACACGGAGACGTGGGCGAACGAGCCCTATGTCGACGCGCAGATGGACAAGATGAAGACCCGTTTCATGGACAGTTTGGGCATGGGCGTGCTGATGGGAGAGTACGCTGCCATCTCGCGTCTGTCCGTCGACAGCAGCCAGCGCTACCGCACCTACTGGGACGAGACGATCACCCGCTCTGCGGCAGCGCGCGGCATCGTTCCGGTCTATTGGGATCACGGCTACACGGGTGGTGACCACACCATGGGCCTGTTCGACCGTTCAACCGGAGCGCAGGTGCACACGGGTGTGATCAGCGCTGTCGTCAACGCTGCCAAGTAGCTCACCGCTCACGCGCAGTTCACGGATCACGCGCAGCTGACCGCTCATGCGCGCAAGGGACAACCCGTTCGCACGGGGCTGCGTAGTGTGAACACGCCCTAGACGATTTTCAGCAATGAAGGTGGCCGCAACCGCCTGTCCCAGACAGCCCGGCGGGCGCTGGAGACAGCGAGTTGCGGCTCTCTCGTGATGACGAGGTCAAGCGCGATCAGCGCTCACCCTTCTGCGCATCCTTGAGGTTTTCTTCGACATCGCCCATCTGCTTTTGCACCTTGCCTGCCACTTCGCGGGTGGCGCCTTGCACCTGTTGCTTGGGGCTGTCGATCAACTCGCCCGTCTTGCGCTGAACCTTGCCGGCCACTTCCTTGAGGCTTCCCTTCACTTGGTTCTCGTTCATACATTGCTCCTTCGTGGTTGATACAGGGTGACCCGCCAAGCTCGTCCTGTGGACCGGAGCCTTGGCGCGTTGGAGTCATCCTAGGCGGGGAGGGCAATGCGCGGTGAAGGACGGGCCCGGTAACGCCTGTAGGCCGGGTCTGACTTCATTCAGCGCCCCACCATCTTCTGCAGCGCTTCGGGGTAGCGCGCGCCGTGGATCTGGATCTGTGCCGCAGCACTCTCGATCGCTTGCGCGTCGGCGGCAGACAGATGCAGCCGAGTGGCGGCCAGGTTTTCATCCAGCCGGTGCAGTTTGGTCGTGCCGGGGATGGGCACGATCCACGGCTTCTTGGCGAGCAACCAGGCCAGTGCCACCTGGGCCGGCGTGGCGTCGTGCCGCTGGGCCACGCCTTTGAGCAGGTCCACCAGGGCGGCGTTGGCCTTGCGGGCCTCGGGGGTGAAGCGCGGCAGGCCGGCGCGAAAGTCCGCCGGGTCGAGCGAGGTGGATTCGTTCATCTGCCCGGTCAGGTAGCCACGGCCCAGCGGGCTGAAGGGCACCAGGCCGATGCCGAGTTCCTCGAGCAGGGGCAGGATCTCATCGTCCAGTTCGCGCGTCCACAGCGAGTATTCGCTTTGCAAGGCTGTCACGGGCTGAATGGCGTGGGCGCGGCGGATGGTCTGCGCATTGGCCTCGGACAAGCCGAAGTGTTTCACCTTGCCTTCGCGGATCAGGTCTTTCACCGTGCCGGCCACGTCTTCAATCGGCACCTCGGGGTCGGGGCGGTGCTGGTAGAGCAGGTCGATGGTGTCGATCTTCAGCCGGCGCAGCGAGGCGTGTGCCACCGCGCGGATGTGCTCGGGCCGGCTGTCCACGCCGGGCATGGCATCCACGCGGAAGCCGAACTTGGTGGCGATCACCACCTGGTCGCGCACGGGCGCCAAGGCCTCGCCCAGCAGCTCTTCGTTGGTGAAGGGGCCGTAGATCTCGGCGGTGTCAAAGAAGGTCACGCCGCGCTCCACAGCGGTGCGCAGCAACGACACCATGGCCTGCCAATCGGGCTTGGGGAAGTAGGCGTGGGTCATGCCCATGCAGCCCAGGCCCAGGGCCGATACCTTCAGGCCGCTGCGGCCCAGCTCACGTGGTTCGATCATCGGAGGCTTCTCCTTGGAGGGGCCGCCGATGATGAACGAAGCGTCAGGCGCCGGCGCCAAACAGGCGCTTCAGCCATGCCACGAATCGGGCCATCGCGCCGCCCGGCGCGGCCTCGGCCTCGGCTGTGGTGGGCTGCGGCGGTGGGCCGTATTTCTCCACCAGCGCCACGGTGAAGTTCTCGAAGAACTCGGTGGCCATTTTCTGGGCGGCCATGTCCACCAGGCGGGAGCCGATCTGGGCGATCTTGCCGCCAACCGTGGCATGCGCGGTGTAGTGCAAAACAGTCTCCGCCGGGCCATTGGCTTCCAGGCGCACGGTGGCGTGCCCTTTTCCATGGCCAGCTGGCCCGCCCTGGCCTTCGAAGTGAATCGTGTAGCTGTTGGGGGGCTGCACGTCTTCCAGCCGCAGCTTGCCTTTGAAGCGGGCCTTCACTGGCCCCACGGCGGCCATGACGGCCAGCTCGAAGTGGTTGGGCTCGGTGGGGGTGATCGATTCGCAGCCGGGGATGGCGGCTTGCAGGATGGACACGTCGTTGAGTGCCTGCCAGGCCGTCGCCTGGGCAACGGGCAGGGCTTGTTGGCTGGTGAGTTCCATGCGGGGATGTCGAAGTGTGTGGAGGGATGGGGGGCTGCCATCAGACCGAGGTCTGCGCAGGTGGCACAGGGGGAACCGCACGGGCCGTCGTGGGCTGGCGACGCCCGCGTCGCGGCCCGGCCTCGCAGAGCACGGTGGCCAGCGCTTCGAGGCTGGCCAGGTTGTGGGCGGGCAAGAACAGGTCCACATGCGGACGCATCGCGCGGATGCCGCCGGCCTTCGCCTCGAAGCCGGCGTAGCGCAGCAGCGGGTTCAGCCACACCAGCCGACGGCAACTCTTCGCCAACCGCTCGGTCTCGAACGCCAACTGGGTGGTGTCGCCGCGCTCCAGCCCATCCGTGACGAGCAGCACCGTGGCGCGCCCGCCGCCCAGCGCCCGCCGCGCCCAGTGTCGGTTGAACTCATGCAGGCTGTCGCTGATGCGGGTTCCGCCTGACCAGTCCTTCACCTGACGGGTCACATGGGCGATCGCGATGTCGGGGTCGCGTTGCCGCAGTGAGCGGGTGATGGGGGTGAGCCGGGTGCCAAAGACAAAGCTGGTGATCCGCAGATCCGATTGCGCCAGCGCATGGGCAAAGTGCAGCAGCATGCGTGAGTAGTTGCTCATCGAGCCCGAGATGTCGGCCAGCACCACCAGCGGGGCCGGCTGCTCGCGCGGCCGCTGCCAGCGGATGGTGGGCAGGTCGCCCCCGTGGCGTGCCATGGCGGCGAGCGTGGCACGCCAGTCGACCCGGCCCGGTCGCGCATCCGGCGCGTGGCGGCGGGTGGGCAGCGGTGGCATGAAGGCGCCCATGCGCGCCACCAGGCGCTTGGCCTGCTGCCACTCCGCGGCGGTGAGCGTTTCGAAGTCGCGGTGGCGCAGCACCTCGCGTTCGCTGGCACTGAACGGCGCGTGGATCTCCACCTCGTCGGGTGGTGGCGCGGCCATCGCGGGCGGTGGCGCCGAGCCTGGCGGAAACAGCGCATCGGCCAGGCGCCGGTTTTCACGCTGCGGCGCGGGCGGGGCGCCGCCGTCACGCGCCGAGACTTTGGGCAGCAGCATCGCCATCATGCGACCCAGCAGATCGGGATCGCGCCAGAACAGCTCGAAGGCCTGGTCGAACAGGGCGCGGTGCTCTGCGCGGTCGATCAGGCAGGCGGCGAGCGCGGCCTTGAAATCGCGCCGCGATTGCAGGGCCCCTGCGGCCAGCGCTTGCAACGAGAGCTGCACACGATCGGTGCCCACCGGCAGGCCGGCATCGCGCAGCACCCGTGCGAAGTGCAGCACGTTGTCGGCGAGGTGGCCGGGTAGGTTTGGTGTGGATGCTGCCGGCAACATGTCACTCGCGCTGTCGCTGGCGTGGAGCGTGATCAGGCCTGCGGGGTACTCTGTTCCGCTCATGTCCCCCGCCGCCAGCCTGCGGCTGCCGGCTTCTCCTGATACTTCGCTTCACACAGCACCCCGCCGTCCTGATCTGGCATCGTGTTGGCTGATCAACGAGAGGCAGACCACTGGGATTGCTGCGGGTGCTGGGTGACCGGCGCAGTGAAGTATCAGGAGGAGGTGATGGCCGAAGGCCAGCGCCGGGGGACATGAACGGAGCCGGTTACCCAGCACCCGCAGCGCGCAGCGATCGACCGGTTCAACGTCCATTTCAGGCGCGCCCAGCGCTTCGCATCGCATCCTGCGCCTCGGCCAAGAGCCGTGCCGCCTCACCGCCTTGCATGCGGGCGATGTCGTCCTGGTACTTCAAGATGACGCCCAGCGTGTGCTGCACCGTCTGCGGATCCAGCACCATCGCATCCAGCGCCATCAGGGCGCGCGTCCACTCGATGGTTTCAGCCACGCCGGGCAACTTGTAGAGATCCACCCCGCGCAAGCGCTGCACGAAGGCGACGATCTCGGCGGAGAGCCGCTCGGGCGCGCCGGGGACCCGGCGATCCAGGATGGCCCGCTCGCGCGCAGCATCGGGGAACCCCACCCAGTGGTAGAGGCAGCGGCGCTTGACCGCGTCGTGGATCTCGCGGGTGCGGTTCGACGTGATCACCACCACCGGCGGCTGCGTCGCGTGCACGGTGCCCAGCTCGGGGATGGTGATCTGAAAGTCTGACAGCACCTCCAGCAGGAACGCCTCGAACGGCTCGTCGGCGCGATCGAGCTCATCGATCAGCAGCACCGGCGCCACCGGGTTGGCGGGATCGATCGCCTGAAGCAGGGCGCGCTTGATGAGGAAACGTTCGCTGAACAACTCGGTTTCGAGCGCACTGCCGCGGCTCGTGATGCCAGGTGCGGCGGCGGTGGCGGCTTCAGGTGGCCCGAGCTCGCGCAGGCGAATGGCCATCATCTGCCGCGCGTAGTTCCATTCGTAGGCGGCGCCCGCCAGATCGAGCCCTTCGAAGCACTGCAAGCGGATCAGTGGGCGATCCAGCATGCGGGCGAGCGTCTTGGCGATCTCCGTCTTGCCCGTGCCGGGCTCGCCTTCGACAAACAGCGGTCGCTGCAGCTTCAGCGCCAGGAACGTGGTGGTGGCCAGCTCGCGCTCGGCGACGTAATCGTGCGCCAACAGCGCCTGCACGGTGGCATCGATCGATTCGGGCAGGGCAGTGGGGTGGGTCATAGGGCTGGAAGAGAAACGCCGCAGCGAGTGCGGCGTTTCAGTGGGGCGGCAAAGGCTCAGCTGGCGGCGACCGCTCGGCCCGCCAACACCGGGATCAGCGCGGCGCGGTATTCGCCCGAGCCGTGCAGGTCGGTCGTCATGTCGGTCGGCGAGAGGGTTGCCCCTTGGCAAGACGCCGCATCCCAACTGGCCTTGAGCTTGGCTTCCAGCGCCTCAGCGCGGAATACGCAGGCCTTGGCACCGGTGACCGCCACGCGCACGCCGCCCGCACCCTTGCTCACGAAGACGCCGACCGTGGCGAAGCGCGAGGCCGGCTGCTTGAACTTCTCATACCCGGCCTTGTCGGGCACGGGGAACTTCACGGCGGTGATCATTTCCCCATCGCGCAGCGCGGTTTCGTACAGGCCCTTGAAGAAGTCGTCGGCCGCGATGGTGCGCTGGTCGGTCTGGATGGTCGCACCCAGGCCGAGCACCGCAGCTGGGTAGTCGGCGGCCGGGTCGTTGTTGGCCAGGCTGCCGCCGATGGTGCCGCGGTTGCGCACCTGCCGGTCGCCGATCTCGCTGGCCAGATGCGCCAGCGCCGGGATGGCTTGGCGGATTTCTTTCGACGCCGCCACTTCGGCGTGGGTGGTCATCGCGCCGATGGTCACCGTGCCGCCGGCCACGGTGATGCCGCGCAGGCCCGACACCTGGCCCAGGTCGACCAGGGCGTCGGGCGCCGACAGGCCCAGTTTCATCGCCGCGAGCAGCGATTGACCTCCGGCCACGAACTTGGCGCCGCCGGCCGAACCGGCACGCACCGCATCGGCCACCGAGGTGGGATTTTGATAAGCAAAGGCTTGCATGGTGGTGGCCCTTTCAGCGGTTGCTCTTGATGGCTTGCCAGACGGCGTATGGCGTGGCGGGCATCGGCACGTCCTTCACGCCAATGGCGTGGCAGATCGCGTTGATGAGGGCTGGCGGCGAGCCGATGGCACCCGCCTCACCGCAGCCCTTCACACCCAGCGGGTTGTGGGTGCACGGGGTGCCCTTGACCGTTTCGACCGTGAAGGTGGGCAGGTCGTCCGCGCGCGGCATCGCATAGTCCATGTAGCTGCCGCTGAGCAACTGGCCGGTTTCCTTGTCGTACACGCCGTGTTCGAGCAGTGCCTGGCCGATGCCTTGCGCCAGGCCTCCGTGCACCTGGCCTTCGACGATCATCGGGTTGATGACGTTGCCGAAGTCGTCGCAGGCGGTGAAGCGGTCGATTCGGGTGACGCCGGTGGCGGGGTCGACCTCCACTTCGCAGATGTAGGTGCCGGCCGGGTAGGTGAAGTTGCTCGGGTCGTAGAACGCGTTTTCGTTGAGGCCCGGCTCGAGCTTGTCGTGCGGGAAGTTGTGGGGCACGTAGGCGGTGAGCGCCACCGAGGCGAACGGCACCGCCTTGTCGGTACCGGCCACCTTGAACTGGCCGCCTTCGAACTCGATGTCGGTGTCGGCCGCCTCAAGCAGGTGCGCGGCGATCTTCTTGCCTTTGGCGATGACCTTGTCGAGCGCCTTGACGATGGCCGTGCCGCCCACCGCCAGCGAACGGGAACCGTAAGTGCCCATGCCGAAGAGGATCTTGCCCGTGTCGCCGTGCTCGATCTCGACATCGTCGATCGAGATGCCCAGCTTGTCGGCCACCACCTGGGCAAAGGTCGTCTCATGGCCCTGGCCATGGCTGTGGCTGCCGGTGAAGATGGTGACCTTGCCGGTCGGATGCACCCGCACCTCGCCGGCTTCGAACAGGCCCGCGCGGGCGCCCAGCGCACCCGCCACGCTCGAAGGCGCGATGCCGCAGGCCTCGATGTAGGCCGAATAGCCGATGCCGCGCTTGAGCCCCTTGGCTTCGCTGGCCTGCTTTCGAGCCGCGAAGCCTTTGACATCGGCCAATTGCTCGGCGCGGTTCAGGGTCGCGTCATAGTCGCCCGTGTCGTACGTGAGGCCGACCGGCGTGGCGTAAGGGAACTCGTGGATGAAGTTCTTGCGCCGGATCTCGCCCGGATCCATGTTCAGTTCGCGTGCGGCCGTCTCGACCATGCGCTCGACCACGTAGGTGGCCTCGGGCCGACCGGCGCCGCGGTAGGCATCCACCGGCGCGGTGTTGGTGAACATCGCGTTCACCGTGCAGCTGATCTTGGGCGTTCGATACTGGCCGGCCAGCAGCGTGGCGTACAGGATGGTGGGCACGCAACTGGAGAAGGTGGACAGGTACGCGCCCAGGTTGGCGGTGGTGTCGACCTTCAGCGCGAGGAAGGTGCCGTCCTTGTCCATCGCCAGCTGGGCGGTGGTGGCGTGGTCACGGCCGTGCGCATCCGACAGGAACGATTCGCTGCGTTCGGCCGTCCACTTGATGGGCCGGCCCACGCGCTTGCTGGCCCAGACCAGGGCGGTCTCTTCGCCGTACAGAAAGATCTTTGAGCCGAAGCCGCCACCCACATCGGGCGCCACGACCCGCATCTTGTGCTCTGGAATGCCGAGCACGAATGCGCACATCAGCAGCCGCTCGACGTGCGGATTCTGGTTGGCCACATACAGCGTGTAGCTGTCGCCGGCGCGGTCGTACGCCGCATTGGCAGCGCGTGGCTCGATCGCGTTCGGAATGAGACGGTTGTTGCGGAAGCTCAGCGTGGTGACATGGGCCGCGCTCTTCAGGGCAGCCTCGGTGCCGGCTGCATCGCCGATCTGCCATTGATAGCAGCGGTTGTCCGGGGCTTCGGCGTGCACCTGGCCTGTGGCGTTCAGGGCCTCGGTCACGTCCACGACAGCGGGCAGCTCGTCGTAATCGACCTCCACCAGCAGTGCGGCGTCCTTGGCCTGCTGCAGTGTCTCGGCGACGACCATCGCGACGCGGTCACCCACATAGCGCACCTTGCCATCCGCCAGGATGGGGTGCTTGGGCTCCTTCATCGGCGTGCCGTCGATCGAGTTGATCAGCCAGCCGCAGGGCAGGCCGCCCACCTCCTTGAAGTGTGCGCCGGTGAAGACGCCCAGCACCCCGGGCGCGGCCTCGGCGGCGGCGGTGTTCACGCTCTTGAGCGAGGCGTGGGCATAGGGCGAGCGGACGAAGACCGCATAGGTCTGGCCCGGCAGCGTGATGTCGTCGGTGTAGCGGCCAGTGCCGGTGAGAAAGCGCGCGTCTTCACGCCGCTTGACAGCCTGGCCGATGAAGCCACGGGTCTCGGTCGGTGCGTTCATGGCGTCTCCTCGTCAGGCCGCGGGGGTGTTCATCGCTGCGGCGCCTTGCTGGACGGCCTTGACGATGTTCTGGTAGCCGGTGCAGCGGCAGAAGTTACCGTCGAGCCCTTCGCGGATGGCTTGGTCGCTGCCGCAGTCATGGTGCTTCACCAGATCGACCGCGCTCATGACCATGCCGGGCGTGCAGAAGCCGCACTGCAGGCCGTGGCACTCGTTGAAGGCCTTCTGCATCGGGTGCAGCGTGCCATCGGCCTTGGCCAGGCCCTCGATGGTGGTCAGCTCGCGGCCGGCCGCCTGCACGGCGAGCATGTTGCAGCTCTTGATCGCACGGCCATCCAGGTGCACGGTGCATGCGCCGCACTGGGCGGTGTCGCAACCGACGTGGGTGCCGGTCAACTGCAGCGTTTCTCGGATGAACTGCACGAGCAGTGTCGAAGGTTCGACGTCGCGTGTCACTTCGCGGCCGTTGACCTTCAGCGTCAGCGTGGTCATGTCGTCTCCTTGCTTCGAGTAGTGCAAATGGGCCCTGGAGATGAACGCCCGACAGGCGACGCCCCGGAGTGCGCTGCATCTTAGGCATCGGACAGTCGGCTGGCTGGTGCCACAAACACCTAGCAATGTCCGGCACGATGACCCCGGCGGCATCGGGGTTCACCCGGGGGCTGTTCCAAAACGGAACAGCCGGCCCGCGGGCTCAGGGAATCCGTGGCCCTGCACGGACAAGCCGCATCCGCCACACTGGCGTCATGGACAACGTGGATCTCAATATCCTGCGGCAGGTCGTGGCCTGGCGCGCAGGCGGGCACCGGGTGGTGATGGGCACGGTGACGCGCACCTGGGGCTCGGCGCCGCGGCCGGTGGGCTCGGTGGTGGCGGTGCGTGACGACGGCGCAATCGCCGGCTCGGTGTCGGGGGGCTGCATCGAAGACGATCTGATCCAGCGCACCAAGGCGCAGGCACTGGCGGCCACGGCTCCGCAGGTGGTTCGGTACGGGGTATCGGGCGACGAGGCAGCGCGCTTCGGCCTGCCTTGCGGCGGCACGCTCGAGCTGGTGCTGGAGCCGCTGGCCGATCACAGCCAGGTCGAGGCATTGCTCGACCGGCTGGTCGATGGCCAGCAGGTGCGGCGCGAGTTGACGCTTGCCACCGGCGCGGTGGCGTTGAGCGAGCCCGAGGGCGCTGACGTGGTGGTGCTGGACGAGCACCGGCTGATCACCACCCACGGCCCGAACTGGCGGCTGCTGATCGTGGGGGCGGGCCAGATGACGCACTACCTGGCCCAGATGGCCCAGGCGCTCGACTACCAGGTGACGGTGTGCGACCCGCGCGACGAGTACACACCTGCCGAGCCCTTACCGGGCGTGCGCTACCTGCGCGACATGCCGGATGACGCGGTGCAGGCGCTGAGGCCGGACGCCCACACCGCCGTGATCGCGCTGACGCACGACCCGAAGCTCGACGACCTGGCGCTGATGGAAGCCCTCAACTCGCCGTGCTTCTATGTGGGCGCCATCGGTTCGCGGGTGAACCAGGCCAAGCGCAAGCAGCGTCTGGCCGAACACTTCGACATCGGCGAGGCCACGCTGGCGCGGCTGCACGGGCCGGTCGGAATCAAGAATGGGGCCCGCACGCCGCCGGAGATCGCGGTGTCGATCCTCGCCGAGCTGACGGCCGTTCGCTACGGCTGGCGCATTCCGGAGCCGGTGTTCCTCGGCGCGGGGCCGGCCGGGCCGGAGGCCGGTTGCCAGGTGTGATCGACGTTCAGTCGAGCGTCGCCGCGTCAGCGAAAGCGTCGGTCAGCTCCACATCGGCGGCCACCAGCACGACCGCGTCGGCCATCGGCAGCTTGTCGAACGAGCCGTGGAAGACAAAGACCTCGGTCTTGTTGAAATAGACCTGGTAATCGCCCCCGCTGCCGCCGATGCGCACGGCGCGCACGGCGTGGATCAACTTGCCGCCCTGGGCGACGGGTGCCTTGGTGCAGGCTTCGAGCGCGCTGATGTCGGCGGCGGCCAGGCGCACCACGCGGGCCGCGGCCAGGCGCGGGGCCACGGTGGCGCGGCAGGCAGCGCTCAGTTCAAGGGCCTGCTCGGGCTCGTGCGCCAGGAAATCCTGCGGCGCGGTGATCGGGCGCCGCCACGTGGCCTGCGCCTCGCTCAGCGCGGGCGCCGACGCGATCAAACACAGGAACAGCAAGCGCCACATGTCGGCTCCTCGGTGCAGGTTCTGGATGGTGTGGGGTAGTTGCGGCCACCTGGGCCGCGCAGCGGGCGCATCAGCGTAGCGGCCCGTCGGCCAACTGGGCCCTCATCCGCTGGACCAAATCGAGCAGTTCTTCATGAAGCCCTTGCCCCATCGCCGCCAGGGTGGCGGCGTCGAACGGCAGGTGCAGTTGGTGTTCGAGCTGGCGCACGGACTGCGTCAGCGCCTCGGCACCGATCGCGCCGGCGGCCCCGCGCAGCGAATGGCACACCGCCGCCCACTGCGCGTTCGTGGAAGGGGTCGGCGGCTCCATCAGCGCCGGAAGCCCGGGCCCATACGCCTGGACGAAGCGTTCCAGCACCCGCTCGAGCGTGGGCCAGTGGCCGGCGACCTGGGCCAGGGCCTGATCGATGTTCAACCCTGGAATCGGGTCGAACCGCGCAGGCGCGGCGATCGGGGTGGCGGATGGCGCGGCGGGCGGTGGCGACAGCGTGCGCGCAGGCGCCGTGCGAGAAGAGGGCTGCCCGGAAGGCGCTGTCGGGCCGGTGCCATCGCGCGGCGAAGGCGGTGGCAGCCAGCGCAGCAAGGTGGTGTAGAGGCTCGCGGGGTCCACGGGTTTGGCCACGTGGTCGTTCATGCCCGCTTCCAGGCAGGCCATGCGGTCTTCGCCGAAGGCATTGGCCGTCATGGCGATGATCGGCGGCCGAGGCCCCAGGCGGCGTCGGATGGCACGGGTAGCGGCCAGGCCGTCCATCACCGGCATCTGCATGTCCATCAGGATCAGGTCGTAAGGCCGCGTGCTGGCCAGCTCCACCGCGCGGCGGCCGTCGGCGGCCGTCTCAACGGCGAGCCCGACCCGGTCGAGCAGCTCGCCTCCCACTTCCTGATTGATCGGGTTGTCCTCGACCAGCAACACCCGCTGGCCGGCGTGGGCACGCCGCAGGCGGGACTCGCTCTCGGCCAGAGGCGACAGCGGCTCGGCGGGGGCAAAAGTTTCGTCGGCCTGTTCGAGCCACACGGTGATCCAGAAGGCGCTGCCGACACCCGGCTCGCTCTGCACACCGACCTCGCCTTGCATCATGGTGGCGAGATGGCGCGTCAGCGCGAGGCCCAAGCCGGTGCCGCCGTGGCGGCGGGCGATGGTGCTGTCCGCCTGTTCGAAGGCGGTGAACAGGGCGGCCTGGCGCTCGGGCGCGATGCCCTCGCCGGTGTCTTTCACCTCGAAGCGCAGCTTCACCCGCCGCCCGTCGCGCGCCACGACCTGGCCCGACAGCCGGACCCAGCCGTGCTGGGTGAACTTCACCGCGTTGGACAGCAGGTTCAGCAGCGCCTGGGACAGGCGTGTGGGATCGCCGCGCATGCGAGAGGGCAGGTCGGCAGTGTCGCAGCGCAGCTGCAGGCCTTTTTCTCGGGCGCGCCCCGCCACCAGATCGAGCGTTTGAGCGATCAGTGCTTCCAGGCGGAAATCGGTGATCTCGAACACCATCTTCCCGGCCTCGATCTTCGACAGATCCAGGATGTCGTTGATCACCTGCAGCAGGTGGTGGGCCGCGTGGTCGACCTTGTCCAGCCGCTCCAGTTGCACCGGGTCGTTCGAATCCTGCGACATCAGGTGGGTCAGGCCGATGATCGCGTTCATCGGGGTGCGGATCTCGTGGCTCATGTTCGCCAGGAAAGCGCTCTTGGCCCGGCTGGCCGCCTCGGCCGCATTGCGTGAATGCTCCAACTCGGCATTGGCGCGCAGCAGCTCGTTCTCGGCGCGCTTCAGGGGGGTGATGTCGAAGGCCATCACGTAGACGCCCAGCACCTCGCCCGGCACCGCTTCATCGGGCAGGTAGTGCAACTGGTAGAAGTGGCTTTGGCCGTGGCGCTCGATCTGCTCGCGTTCGAAGTGCAGCGCTTCTCCGCGCAATGCCGTCCGCAGGCGGGGCAGCACCCGTTGCAGGAACTCGCCCTCGAACACGTCGTTCAACGGGTGGCCGATCACCTCGTCTTCCGTCTTCTCGAACCACTCCAGGAAGCTGCGGTTGGCGAAGCGGCAGCGCATGTGCCGGTCCCAGTACACCACCCGACCCGGCAGCGTGTCGGTGAGCGTGCGGTTGAAGCGCACCATTTCTTCGAGACGGCTGACGGCTTCGCGCAGCTCGCGGGTCCGTGCAGCAACCTCTTCGGCCAGGTTTTCGCGGTGGCGGGCGATCTCGTCGTCCTGAGCCTTGCGGTTGGTCACGTTGGTGAACGAAGTCACCACCGCCATCAGCTCGCCGCTGTCGGGGTTCAAGACGGGTGACGCGCTGACCTCGAACCAGACCTTGTCGCCTTGCGGGCTGCGGGTGTGCAGCAGCACGCCCTCGAGCGCCGGCTCTCCGCGCAGCACCCGGCCGGGCGGCGTTTCTTCGGGCGGCATCGGCGAGCCGTCCTCGCGCAGCATCGTCCAACCGGGCGCCACGATGTTGCGTCCTTGCCAGTCGGACTGACGGGTGCCGGCGATCTTCTCGGCCGCCGGATTGCAGCTCAGCACCACGCCGCGCGGGTCGCATACCAGAACGCCTTCGTTCAGCACCGAGACGACCGTCCGGAAGTGGGCCTCGCTGGCCCGCAGGGCACGGTGGGCGCGGTGGGCATCGGTCATGTCGCGCGAGACGCCGAACACGCCGATCTGCTGGCCATCGGCGCCATACAAAGGCCCGCGGGTGCACAGGTTGATCCGGTCGCCGTCGGGCCCGGGCAGCCGCTCGTCAAACACCTGGGGCGAGCCCGCTGCCAGCGCGGCCCGGTCGTGGGCCTGCAACTGCTCGGCCAGCTCCGGCCCGAAGATCCGGGCGTCGTCATGCCCGATGACTTCGTCCGCGCGCTTGCCAAATTCGATGCAGGCGGCCCGGTTGACGAAGACGTAGCGGCCCTGGCCGTCTTTGGCGAAGATGGCATCGGATGAGCTGTGGGCGATCGCCTCCAGCAGGCCCAATGTCTCCATGCGCGCTTCGTTTTGTGCCCGATCGCGGCGTGCCTGTGCCAGCCGCTGGCGGTGGTGCCACTGCCAACTGGCGAGCCCGAAGCCGATCAACGCCAGCGCACCGCTCAGCAGCGTCCACGCCGCCGTGGTCCACACCGGGCGGTCGACCTCGCGGACGTCGACTTTCGACACCAGCCACCAGTCGGTGCCGCGCACCGGCCGCACCGACGCGAGCACCTCTTCCCCGCGGTAGTCCACCGACTGCATGACGCCGCCAGGGAGGGCCTCGGCCCGCAGCGCGCGCGCCACCGCGACCGGTGAATGCCTGAGCGACTGGCCCAGCTGGCCTGCGCTGCCGGGCCGATGACGCACATCGCTCAGGTTCACCAACTGGTCGCCCACACGGCGCCAGAGGATGGACTCGCCACTCTCGCTGGGTACGGGCCAGGTCACGAGCATCGGGAACAAGGCGCGACCAGGGTCGACCTGCAGCACGATCGCCCCTTGGGCCGGCGAGCCCGTGCCCACCAGAGGCACCACCACGTCGAACTGCCGTTCGAAGCGCGCCCCTTCCTGGCGGTAGATGCCGGTGTGCATCGGCGTGCCGGCGGCCAGGGCCTGCTTCAACAGGCTGTCCAGCTCTGGGTTCGTTCCGGACGGCTGCGGGTGTTCGCTGGCGAGCACGCGTCCTCGGGCGTCCATCACCAACACGCCATCGCCGTCATTCGCCTGCCGGAACTCGATGCTGCGGGCCAGCAGGCGGTCGACATGGGCGGGATCGCCGGTCTTCTGCCACTGGTTGAACAGCTCGGCCAACGCCGGCCCGCTGGACATGACCCGTGCGAGCATCATCTGTCGCTCGACCCAGGATTCGACCTGGGTGGTGCGCAGCTCGGCGAGCGATTGCAGGTGGGCGCTGGCTTGGCGCCGCTGCGACTGGAACTCTCGCCAGACCACCCAGCCACCCACTGCAGCGACGGCCATGGCGAAGGCCAACACTGGCGGCCACCAGCGTGGCAGCGGAGATACGCGCCTGATGGCGCCCCGTGCGAAAACAGTTTTCGGCACCGGCCTTCCCTGGGCGTCCATCCTGAGCGGGACGTCTGCGGCTGATTGTGCGCCGGCTGGCCTTCGCCGTGAAGCCCGGACTGGCGCTGCGGTTCATCCTCGCCAAGCGGCATTTCGTCGGAAGTCGCCCGTCTGGTGCCCAAGCTGAGGCATATTCGCGGGCTTCGAAAACCGTCGACTGCGCTTGACCTCATGAAACGACGACTGACCCCTGGCCGCCTGGCGGCATTGACGATCTCGATGGCCGTGGCCATGCAGGCCCACAGCGCCGCCCCGGCGCCTCTGGGGCCGGTGAAGGACCCGCTGTGGCTGCGCTACTCGGCCATCTCGCCGAACGGCCAGGAGATTGCCTTCGCGTTCCAGGGTAACCTGTTCGTCGTGCCAGCCGGCGGCGGCGTGGCTCGCCTGCTGGTGAGCAACGGCCACTACAGCTTCTCGCCGGTCTGGTCGGCCGATGGCCGCACGATCGCCTACGCGAGCGACACGCACGGCAATTTCGACGTCTACGTGGTGGACGCCGCCGGTGGCCCGTCGCGCCGGCTGACCACCCACTCGGCCGGTGAACTGCCGTTGACCTTCACGCCGGACGGCAAGGAAGTGCTGTTCAGCGCCCAGCGCATGGACGCTCGCACCAATGTGCAGTTCCCCAGCGGTGCGGTGCGTGAGCTCTACAAGGTGTCGGTGGACGGCGGCAAGCGGCCCACCCAGGTCTTCAGCACCCCGGCCATGGCCGGCCAGCTCAACAGCCAGGGCAGCCTGCTCGTCTATGAAGACTGGAAAGGCTATGAAAACGCCTGGCGCAAGCATCACATCTCACCGGTGGCTCGCGACATCTGGCTGTACGACGCCAAGACGGGCAAGCACCGCCAGTTGACCTCGTTCGGCGGCGAAGACCGCAACCCCGTCTGGGCACCGGACGAGCAGGCCGTCTACTACCTGAGCGAAAAGAGTGGCTCGTTCAACGTCTGGAAGATGCCGCTGAACCAGCCCGAGGCGGCCACCCAGGTGACACGCTTCACCAAGAACCCGGTGCGCTTCCTGAGTGTGGCCAAGGACGGCACGCTCAGCTTTGGCTACGACGGTGAGCTCTACACGATGGTGCCTGGCGCCACCGAGCCGAAGAAAGTCTCGGTGCAGATCGCCGCGGACACGCGTGTGGACCGCATCGAACACCTGAAGCTCAGCGAAGGTGTGACCGAGATCGCCGTCAGCCCTGATGGCCAGGAGGTGGCCTTCATCGTGCGCGGTGAGGTGTTCGTGGCCTCGACCGAGTTTGGTGACACCCGCCGCATCACCGACACGCCGGCGCAAGAGCGGTCGGTCAGCTTCAGCCCGGACGGCCGCCGCCTGGTGTTTGCCGGCGAGCGCGACGGGTCGTGGAATCTGTACGAGGCTCACCTGCCCGGCAAGAAGAAGGACGTGCCGTACTTCTTCAGCGCGTCGAACGTGCAGGTGAAGACCTTGCTGAAGAACGGCAAGGAGAACTTCCAGCCCCGCTATTCGCCTGATGGCAAGGAGGTGGCGTTCCTGGAAGGCCGCACGACGCTGAAGGTGCTGAACATCGCCAGCGGCAAGGTGCGCGAGGTGCTGCCGGGCGCCATGAACTATTCGTACGCCGACGGCGACCAGTGGTTTGACTGGTCGCCGGACGGCAAATCGCTGCTGGTCAACTTCGTCGACCACAACCGCTGGAGCACCGAGGTCGGCTTGATCGATGCGCAGGGCAAGGGGCCGCTGCTCAACTTGACCAAGAGCGGCTACGAAGACTTCCACCCTGTGTTCACCCAGGGTGGCAAGGCCATGCTCTGGTACAGCGACCGCATGGGCCTGCATGGCACCGGCGGTGCCGCGCAGCAGGACTTGTTCACCATGTTCTTCACCCAGGAGGCGTTCGACCGCTTCAACCTGGAGAAGAGCGAGTTCGCGCTGCTGAAGAAGCAGGAAGAAGACAACGAGAAGAAAGACGGCGACAAGAAGGACGAGAAGAAGGAAGACAAGGCCAAGGCCGACGGCGCCAAGAAGGGCAAGGACGGCAAGGACGACGACGACGAAATCAAGCTGCCCGAACCGGTGAAGATCGAGCGCGAGGGGCTGGAAGACCGGGTCGTTCGCCTGACGCCGAATTCAGGGGCGCTACGCGCCGCAGCGATGACGCCGGATGGTGAGACCCTGTACTACCTCGCCCAGACGGCCGAGTCGTATGAGCTGTGGTCCTTGCGGGCGCGCCACAAGTCGGTCAAGAAGGTGGCCGAGTTCCCGGCAGGCAAGGTCGATCGCGGTGAGCCCGAGGGCGTCGACCTTCAGCTCGACGCCAAGGGCGAAAACGCCATCGTGCTGGTGGGCGGCTCGATCCGCAAGTTCAAGGTGCCGAAGGAAGAGGGCGAGGTGAAGGCCGAGCCGATGGAGTTCAGCGCCGACATGCGCCTGGACCGCGTGGCCGAGCGCCAGGAGATGTTCGAGCACATCTGGCGCCAGACCCGCGAGAAGCTCTACGTGGCCGACATGGAGGGCGTGGACTGGGGCTACTACCGCAAGGTGTATGAGCGTCAACTGCCCTTCATCAGCAACAACTGGGACTTCGCCGAGGCGATGAGCGAGATGCTGGGCGAACTGAATGTGTCGCACACCGGCTCAGGCTACCGGCCTCACCCGAAGGATGCCGACGCCACGGCAGCCCTGGGCGCCTTCTTCGACGAGAGCTACCAGGGTGCAGGCGTGAAGGTGGCCGAGGTCATCGACGGCGGCCCGCTCGTCAACGCCAAGGTGGCGCTGAAAGCCGGCATGGTGATCGAGAAGATCGACGGCGTGGCGATTGGTGCTGGCGCCGATTTTGATTCGCTGCTGAACCGCAAGGCCGGCCAGCGCATCGAGCTGTCGGTGTTCGACCCCGCGAAGAACAAGCGCTTCGAGCAGGTCGTCAAGCCCATCTCGCAACCCGAGCAGAACGAGCTGCTGTACAAGCGCTGGGTTCGCACGCAGCGCGACATGGTCGAGAAGCTGTCGAATGGCCGGCTGGGCTATGTGCATGTGCGCGGCATGGATGACGAAAGCTACCGCGATGTCTTCTCTGAAGTGCTGGGCCGGCACAGCGGCAAGGAAGCGCTGATTGTCGACACCCGCTTCAATGGCGGCGGCAACCTGCACGACGAGCTGGCCACTTTCCTCTCGGGCAAGGCCTACCTCGAGTTCCTGCCTCGTGGCCAGTCGCTGGGCTGGGAGCCGACCGGCAAGTGGGTGAAGCCGTCGGTGGTGCTGATGAGCGAGAGCAACTACTCCGACGCACACCTGTTCCCGTGGACCTACCGCAAGCTGGGCATCGGCAAGCTGGTCGGCATGCCGGTGGCCGGCACGGGCACGGCCGTCTGGTGGGAGACGCTGCAGGACAGCACGCTGTACTTCGGCATCCCGGAAGTCGGCTTCCGCGACTCGAAGGGTGAATTCATGGAGAAGGCACTCGTCGAGCCCGACGTGAAGGTGCCCCATGACCCGGCACTGCTGGCCAGCGGCCGAGACCTGCAGCTGGAGGCGGCCGTCAACGAGCTGCTAAAGAAGCGCTGATCAGCGCCTGGGCAGCGTCTTGGATGGCGGCTGACGCCACCAAGGTCGTCAATGCCAAATAGAAGGGGGCGCCCGTTGGGGCGCCCCTTTGCTTTGGGTTGGCTGCGTTCACCGCCCAAATTTCCATTCGGTACGGCTTCGCGACGATCGCTTCATCATCCGATCAAGATATCGCTCGCGTGCAACTCGGTGCCTGCGCCAAGCGATGCGATCAAGTGTGCCGCCTGGCCGCCAGCACCGTCCGCGTCGTAGTAGAGAGAACCCGTCGATTGGTCGTAGATCAGGTGATCGGTACTGCTGGCCGCGGTGGTGCCCTCATGGAACATGGCGTCATTCAGTTGGCCGGTGGCACCCAGGCGGCCAAACGCGGTGTGGTTCAACTGCAGGTGATCGCTGCCGCTCACAAAGTCGGTGATGTGATCGGCATTGCGCGGGTCCAAGGTATCGCTGGAAAAGACGAAGGTGTCACTGCCGCCGGCGCCGCAGAGCGTGTCGCTGCCTGTCCCCCCGTCGATCCTGTTGTTGCCCGAGTTGCCCGTGATCGTGTTGGCGAGCCCGTTCCCGGTTCCGGAGATGGCTGCGCTGCCGGTCAGCACCAGCCGCTCGACGTTGCTATCGAGCACTCGACTGACCGAACTCTGCTCGGTGTCGACGCCGGAATTGCTGGATTCAACGACACGATCGGCAGCCGAGTCCAGGACATAGACGTCGTCTCCGGCCCCGCCTTGCAGCATGTCGGCGCCTGTTCCGCCGTTGAGCAGGTCGCCGCCAGCGCCGCCAGACAGGTTGTCGACTCCGTCGCCCCCGGTCAGGGAGTCATCGCCGTCGGCGCCACTGAGCGTGTCGTTGCCTGTACCGCCGTCTTCGGTGTCATTGCCCGTGCCGCCGTTCAGGTTGTCGTTCCCGCCCGCACCGGCCAGCTGGTCATTGCCATCATCACCGCTGAGCACGTCGTTGCCCAGGCCACCGTCTTCATCGTCGCTTCCGGCGCCGCCGGTCAGCTTGTCGTTTCCGTCGCCACCTGACAGGTCGTCGTCTCCAATGCCACCGTCTTCGGTGTCATCGCCAGCACCTCCGTCGAGCAAGTCTGCGCCGTCGCCGCCGCTCAGGCGATCGGTGCCCTTGCCGCCGTCCAAATCGTCGTTGCCGGAGCCACCGGTGAGTTGATCGGTGCCGTCGCCGCCATCCAGCGAGTCGTCTCCGATTCCACCGTCCTCGTTGTCATTGCCCAGGCCGCCGGAAAGCGTGTCGTCGCCGGCGGCGCCGGTCAGCCGGTTCGAGCCGGAGTTGCCGTCGATCCGGTTGTCCAGTTGGTTGCCCCCGCCGTTGTGTGCGTGGGAGCCGAGCCGAAGGTCTTCCAGGTTGGCGCCCAGGGTGTAGTCGACATCGGCTTCGACCGTGTCATGCCCCTCGCCGTCGTTTTCGGTCACATGGTCACCTGCGCTGTTGACGAAGTAGCTGTCGTCGCCGTCTCCGCCGTCCATGTCATCGTCGCCGCTTCCGCCGTCGATCGTGTCGTCGCCCAGACCGCCCCGCAGGTGATCGCGGCCGCCACCACCGTGCAGCTCGTCGGAGCCGTCGCCACCGTCGAGCGTGTCATCGTCCTCTGAGCCGTCCTCAACCTCGCCTGGCGCGTCGTCGTCCGCGGACAAAGCCACGGCGCGACCTGCGTTGTGGGTCGGCTGGGGCGGGGCGACATAGGCTGGGTTGAACTCCGACTCGACCAGGGCGGCTGCGAGGCCTGGCTGACGGAAGAAGAACTGGCTCATCAAGGGTCCTTTCACTGCTGCGTGAGGCCGGCGGTGGGTGCCGGCCTGGTTACCTTTTTATCGACGTCGGAGCGAGTGTGTTGATCGTCGTGATACGTTAAGTTACAAGAAATGTGCATGATGCACGTTTGATGGATCGGCGGTGGATCTCAGGCCGGGCCCCGATGGCCGACGAGGCGCGTTGGAGATGAAGAGGGTTCGAAGCCATCCTTGTCGCTGCCTGTCCCACGCGAAACGTTGCCCGGGCAAGGCCTGCGGCGCATAGCCTGCCTGCCAGCGGGGTGGCTTCGTCGGCGGTGGGCGGGCGCCGCGCGGCAGCGCCACGGCAGGAGAGGGGGACGTCCCTCTGCCAGCCTGCAGGCCTGTGCGCGGCCGGATGGCCGGTGGTGATCAGGTCGAGCGGCCTGAATCCCAGAAAGGCGAGGGCCCGGTGTGTACGTGCGGCGTCACGCCGCTGCCGGTTTATTAGGGCGTGGGCTGGGCTACGAGGTGCACCCTCGGCAGCCCTCAGGGGGTGAATGGCCGCTCGCGGACTCGGGGTTGTGAGCGCGATGCAGAGTGAACCCCGGCGCGCGAGCCCGACCCGGCATCACCGCCGGCAGCGGAAGACCGACCGGGCGGTTCTGGGCCCCGTTGGCGGCTCGTCAGGCCTCGACCCTGAACACCCGCACCAGATCCGCGAGCTTGGCGGCCTGGTGCTTGAGGCTCTCGGCGGCGGCGGCGCTTTCCTCGACGAGGGCGGCGTTCTGTTGGGTGACGTTGTCGAGCTGGTTGACGGCTTGGCCGATCTGGCCGATGCCGTTGTTCTGCTCATGGTTGGAGGTGCTGATCTCGGTGATCAGCTGGCTCACGTGCTTGACCTGGCGGACGATGTTGTCCATGGTCTGGCCGGCGTTGGCCACCAGGCGGGTGCCGTTGTCGACCTTCTCGACGCTTTCGTTGATGAGGGTCTTGATTTCTTTGGCCGCATGGGCGCTGCGCTGGGCCAGCGATCGCACCTCACCGGCCACCACCGCAAAGCCCCGGCCTTGCTCGCCGGCGCGGGCGGCCTCAACCGCCGCGTTCAGCGCCAGGATGTTGGTTTGGAAGGCGATGCCATCGATGACGCCGATGATGTCGGCGATCTTCTTCGAGCTGTTGCTGATGTCGTCCATCGTGCGCACCACATTGCCCACGACTTCGCCGCCTTGGGTGGCCACCTGCGACGCGCTGCTGGCCAGCTCTGTGGCCTGGCTCGCGGTGTCGGCGTTCTGCTTGACGGTGGCGGTCAGCTCTTCCATCGAAGCGGCTGTCTGCTCGAGGTTGCTCGCTTGCTCTTCGGTGCGCTGGCTCAGGTCGGCGCTGCCGTTGGCGATCTGTGACGAGCCGGTGGCGATCGATTCGCTGGCTTCGCGCACGCTCGTCACCATCGTGACCAGGCTGTCGTTCATGCGTTTGAGCGCGGCGAGCAGCATGCCCGGCTCATCACGGTAGCGCGCCTCGATGCGGCCGCTGAGGTCGCCCGCCGCCACCGTTTCAGCCGCCTGCACTGCTTGCGAGATCGGGCGGGTGATGGTGCGGGTGACGAAAACGCATCCGAGGGCCGCGATCAGCAGGCCGGCCAGCGACAGCCCGATCTGCACGCCTGCGCTGCGGTTGCGAACCGCCTCGACCGCCCCGACCACCGTGCCGGCACGGGCCATGGCGTGTTCGTTGATCGCGTCCACCGCCTTCTCCATGCCGTGCACCGCCTGCTTGAATTTGCCGAGCGCGGCATTGGCATCTTGCGTGGAAGTGATCTGGCCCGCCTCGATCGCGGCGATGGTGCTGGCGAAGCCATCGGCGTAGGCCTTGTAGCCTTCGCCGATGCGACCCAGCTCGGCCCGGTCTTCTTCGGAGAGGTCCAGCGCCTTCGCCTTGTCCAGCACGGCCTGCAGTTTGGCGCCGGCGTCCTTCCACTTCTTGACGTAGCTCTCGCGCTTCTCGGCATCGGCCAGGTTGATGAAGCTGTCCTTTTCGAACCGGCGCTCCTGCAGCACGAGGATCTGCAACTCCGCGGCGCGCTGGGCCAACGCCACGTCCTGATCGAGCGTGCGCCGCGTCATGTCGTGCAACGCGTTCAGTCCCCAGATGCCGGTGCCCGCGATCGAGGCCATCATCAGCAGCACGGTCCCGATCATCAGGCCCAGTCTGGCCCCGATCTTCAGGTTCAAAAAGGCAGTCATCGCGTCACTCCCGGTGTTCACGCGCTTGGTGGATGGGTGGGCCTCCCGAGAACTAAGGGGGAACCCCAATCGTTTGCTTTATCGACCGGTGCCGTCAGTGGGTGAGCCGAAAAAGCGTGCGAAACAGCGCACCTAGCATTCCGTTCTTGGCCGCAGTCTCGCCCCGCAGCGAATTGCGGCATGGAATTGGCTGGAAAGTGCCTGCCAACTTCGGCGATCGAGCGGCTCGCGTTTGGAGAAGACTGGCGGCACAAGTACAGAAGTACGGCACCAGGGAGGTGTCGACATGGGAATGTCAGGTTCTCGGGCGGCTGATCAGCAGGGCCCGGGGCGCTGGGCGGTATGGCGTCCTGGTGTGGTTGGTCACTCGAGTTCGCGCGGGGCGCAGCCCTGTGCACGTGGGTCGACCAATGCCGGAGCCAGCTTCAATGCACACCGCCCTTTGCGAGGAAATGTTCGCGACGATGGGTTCCATCGGGATCCATGAGCGTCATCTGCAACGCCTGCTCAAGAGCAAGCCGCACCTTCAGTTCGGCCTCAAGTACGCCTTGGGCCAGGCCGAGTTGACCGACACCGAGCGAGAGCCCCCCAGCGTGGTGGAACTGCCAGGCGGTGGACTGGCGTTTCAACAGGCGGTCGATCCGCTGCCCTTCGACGCGAAGGATTGGCAGATCTTCGTCCGCCAGCGCAACACGAAGGCGCCTGAACACATGCGCTGCAACCTGGACGCCGCCAAGTCGAGTGCGCTCGCCGAGGAGGCCTTCAACGAGCCCCTGGAGCCCGACGTGTCGTCGATCTTCCTGGTGGAGACCTCGCAGGCCCGCATCCGCCCCGATCAGGCACATGAGCTGATTGCCAGCGTCGCGCCTGGATCGGCGCGCCGCACCCGACCCGCACTCACCTTCGAAGTACTGCGTTACTTCTGGGACGAGCTGAACAACCTTAACGCGGCCTATGTGGTGATCAACTCAGCGATCAAGGGCGTGGGCTACCCGGTGATCTTCAACTCGCTGTCGAACGGCAAGCGCCTGACCTTCGTGCCCGGCTTGCCGCAGCAGCACGCCGAGTACACGGGCTACTACGCCTGCTGCGCGTGAGCTGACCCGCCACCGCCACGGCGATGGCAGCGACAACAGCCAGGAGCGAGGCTCAGTTCACCCGGCGCAGCATGTCGTCCAGCCACTGCAGCGCGAGCGACAGGTCGGCCTCGCTGGCGTTGAGTGCGGGCATCAGCCGCAAGCGCTCCGGTCTCACGGCGTTGACCAGCAGGCCCTCCCCAGCGCGTTCGCGCAGCGCGTCGGCCACACGCTGTGCGCGGCCCGGCTGCGGCAGCTCGAGCGCCAGCAGAAGGCCCTGGCCGCTGCAGGCCGGGGCGCCTTCGCGCCGGGCCAGGGCATCGAGGCCCTCGCGGAAGCGCGCGGCGCGCTTGCTCATGTCGCTCAGAAAGCCCGGCGCGGTGACGACGTCGAGTACCGCCAGGGCCGCGGCACACACCAACGGGTTGCCGGTGTAGGTGCCACCCTGATCGCCGGGCTCGAAGCAGCACACCTCTTCGCGAGCGAGCAGGGCGGCGATGGGCACGCCGCCGCCGAGCCCTTTTCCGAGCGTCATCACGTCGGGCACGATGCCCGCGCGCTGGTGAGCGAACAGCGGGCCGGTGCGGCCGATGCCCGTCTGCACTTCGTCCACGATGAGCAGCAGGCCCAGTTCACTGCACACCCTGCGCAGTGCGCGCAGAAACTCGGGCTGCGCCTCGATCACCCCCGCTTCGCCTTGGATGGACTCCAGCATCACGCCCACCGTGCCAGGGCCGATGAGCGAGGTCACCGATTCGATGTCGTTCAGCGTCGCCTTCGGGAAGCCCGGCACCTGCGGCGCGAACAGGGTGTCGAACCCGGGCTTGCCGCTGGCGCTCATCGTGGCGAGCGTGCGTCCGTGAAAGGCGTTTCGGAAGGTGATGATCTCGTGCGCACCGCCGCGCTTCTTTCTGCCGAACTTGCGCGCCAGCTTGATGGCACCTTCGTTGGCTTCGGCTCCGCTGCTGGCGAGAAAGCAGCGCCCCAGGCCGCTCAAGGCCGTGAGGCGCTCGGCCAGCGCGATGGCCGGCGCGTTGTGCAGGCCCGGGCCCACATGCAGCAGCCTGCCTGCCTGGGCGGCGATGGCCTGTGCGACGGTCTCGGGGGCATGGCCGAGGGTGTTCACCGCCCAGCCCTGCACCAGATCGAGGTATCGGCGCCCCTGCGAGTCTTGCAGCCAACTGCCGCGCCCTTCGGTGAAGACGACGGACGGGCGTTGCGTGAAGCTCATCAAGGCCTGAACCGGGTAGTCGTCGAAAGCCCTGCCGGGGGATCCGGCGGCGGTGATGGGGGCGGCGGGGGGCGGCTCGGTGGTCGTCAGCACGATGGAAGTCCTTGGGTGGGTGGGGTGGCAAGGGCCACCAGACTCCATCGCGACGGTTGCTGCCCTGGTGGGCCCCGGCGTTGCAGGGCGCCGGGGGCCAGAAAAGACAAAGGCCACGAGGGGTCTCGTGGCCTGTGGGGTGAACGCCGGATTGCGGTGAGGCGACGTTCAGGCTGGACGAGTCCGCTCGACGATCAGTCGTCGGGCGTTTCGTCGCAGCGAGAGCGGGCTGTGCAGGCGGGTGTTCACGAGTCGCAGCATAACAGCGTCGGACAGCGGCCGCGCCGGCCCGCAGGTGGTGTGGTGGTCATGCCGCCGAGGGCGATGGTTCGTCCAGGTGGTGGGACAGCAGCGCGATTCCCGCGGCCAGCACGGCGAGCAGCAGCAGCGCGCCACGCAGGCTGATCAGATGGGCCAACCAGCCGATCACCGGTGGGCCCATCAGAAAGCCACCGTAACCCAGTGTGGCCATGGCCGCGATGCCTTGGCCTGCGCTGTGGCGCGAGCGCCGAGCCGCGGCCCCAAAGACCAGTGGCGCGACCACGGCCACGCCCAGCCCCACCAGCACGAAGGCCACCATGGTCGTCGCGGCGTGCTGGGTCGCGATCGCGACGGCGAGCATCACCGCGGCGGCGGCGTTGCCCACCCGCAGCAGGCTGGCCGCCCGCCAACGGGCCACGATCTGGTCTCCGGCCAGACGCAGGCCCATCATCGCGAACGAGAAGGCGGCGTATCCCAGCGCCGCCTTGCCGGCGGTGGTGCCGAGGGTGTCTTTCAGGTAGACAGCGCTCCAGTCGGCCATGGCGCCTTCGATGAGGAAGGCGCAGCACACGATGCCGCCCAGGCCCAGCATGGCCGGTTCGGGCCAGGCGAACCGGGGGCTCGATTCCGGGGGCTTGGCGGGCAGATCGGGCAGCCATCGGCGAGCGACCAGCAGGGCCGTTGCCATGCACGCCGCCGCGCCGATGAGATGCGCCGAGGCGGGCACATCGCGTTGGGCCATCAAGCCGCCGATGCTGGCACCGCACAGGCCCCCGGCGCTCCACATGCCGTGCAGGCGCGACATGATCGACTTCTGCTGGCGTGCTTCGACCTCGACGGCCAGCGCATTCATGGCCACGTCCATCGAGCCGTTGGCTGCGCCCATCAGGAACAAGGTCAGCGCCAGGATGGGCAGCGAACCCACCATCACCGGCTGTGGCAGCGCGTAGCAATAGAGAAACCCGACGGCCAGCGTGAGCCCCCGTGCGCTCAAGTAGCCGAGGCCACGCCCCGTCAACTGGAACGCCAGCAAGGCGCCCACGCCCATGGCCAGCAAGGCCATGCCCAACTGGCTCTCGCTGAGTTGAAGGCTGTCGCGCACGGCGGGGATGCGCGACACCCAACTGGCGAAACCGAAGCCATTGACGAAGAAGACGACGGCGGTGGCCACATGCTCGGCACGCGGTGCGGCGGGGGAGGGGGCGGTCAATTCGTGCTCCGTGCTCATCAATGATCGAGCAAATTCGTTCAAGATCGAGCACATTAGAGCATGTGAGTCATGGCGCGCCAACTACAATGCCCGAATGACCCGCCCGACAAAGTTGCCTCCCCGGTTCAGCGAAGAGCGCCACGCGCGGATCCTGAAGCAGTTGCAGGAAAAAGGGCGCGTGGAAGTGCTCGGTCTTGCTCGAATGTTGGGTGTGTCCGAGCACACCATCCGCCGGGATTTGCTCGATTTGCAGGCCCAGGGCGCGCTGCACAAGACGCACGGCGGTGCCGTGTCGCTCGACACCGCCCGGCTCAGCTTCGCCGAGCGCTCGGGGGTGCTCGCAGAAGCCAAGCGGGCCATCGGCCGGGTGGGGGCGGCGTTGATCCAGCCGGGGCAGACGGTCATCATCGATGCGGGGTCGACCTCGCTCAGCCTCGCGCAGGCGCTGACGGTGAGGCCGATCACCGTCATCACCAACTCGCTGGACGTGGCGGCGCTGTTCGACAAAGACCCTGGCGTGCAACTGGTACTGACCGGCGGAACCTGGCAGGCCGCCTCGCGGGCACTGTGGGGGCCGGCGGCGCGCGACATGCTGATGCACTGTCGCGCCGATTGGGCGGTGCCCGGTGCCTGTTCGGTGGATCTGGCGATGGGCGTGACGGTGACCGACGAGGCGGATGCCGCCACCAAGCGCGCCATGATCACCGCTGCGGCGCGAACGATGGTGCTGGCCGATCACTCGAAGCAGCACAACGTGTCGCCGTTCGGCGTGGCGCGATGGCCCGAGGTGCACACGCTGGTGAGCGACCGGCCGTGGCCCGAAGTCGAGGCGCTGGGCGTTCGCGTGCTGCTGGCTGACGACTGATCGGGGCGCGCACCCCTGGTCCTGCGCGCTCAGGGGCGTGCGGGTGTGCCGAGGCACACCGGGCCGGGCCTTGGCGCCCGGCCGTGGGCCTCAGCAGCCGGTGCCGTAGCCCTCGCCACCGAAGTAGAAGTAGGTCTTCCACGTGCCGGTGCTGGTCGTCACATCGATGTCGTAGCAGGCCGACTTGGTGCGGGTTTCCGTCAGGCTCGGGGTCGCGTACACGTTGCTGGTGTTCACGTAGCGGATCGTGCGCTGATAGGCCGCGTAGCCGTAGCCTGACGAGGGCTTGTAGCCGCTGCCCATGTCGGTGCGGGTATGGCGGCCGCTCGGCGAGCTGTTGATGATCTCGCCGCCGAAGTCCACCTTCGCGGCCTGGTTGCGGATGCCCGAGGTGTCGTACAGCGTGCGCGGGTAGTAGCCGGCGTAGACACCGTCGACCGCGATCCACCAATGGCCCAGCGTGCCGTCTTTCTGGATGAGGATCTTGCTCGCGTATTGCGTGCCGTTCACCACGCTGTGGTTGGTGTAGTAGCCGCCGATCGCGACGCTGTTGTTCGTCTGCACGAAGTCGTCGCAGGTCAGGTCGTAGCAGCCGGTGTTGGCATAGCCATCTTGCGTCGAGTAGATGAAGAGGTGGGCGTCGGTCTTGTGCGAAGACTGGCGATCGGGGTAGACCTGCCAGCCGGCTTCGATCGTCTCGACCGGGCTGCCGCCAGTGACCCAGATCTGCGACAGCGAGAACTCCGAGTTCAGCTCGGTGTACGCGCGCCAGATGTTCAGCGTCGACTCGGCGCCCCAGTTGGTGACGTAGTCGTAGGCGTGGGCGTATTCGTGCACGCTGGCTTGCGTGCCCCAGCCGTCGCCGCCTTGCGGGCGACCCCGCTTGTGGCGGAAGTGCTCCAGCGATTCGAACGCGGCCAGGCGTTGCAGCGTCAACCGCTTCATCGGGATGGTGCCCTTGGCGCAAGCCTTGGCGTGGCCTTCGGCATCGACCTCGCCGCGCGCGGCAGACAGGAAGATGCCAGGGTCGCGTTGCGGCCGGTCTTGCGGCGCGGCTTCTTGCGCGACCTCGTCGGCGGCAGCCGGTGCCTCCACCGGCAGCAGGCTCGGCTTGCTGACCCAGTTGGCGGCCGTCAAGCCATGGCGGCGTGCGCCGGGCTGCGTCAGCATGTCCACACAGTCGAACACCTCGCCTGGCGACAGCTCGAAGTGGTGGCGCGCGACGACGCCTTCATAGTGCGTGCGCAGGTAGGTCTTCATGCGCTCGAACTGAGCGGCATCGCGCACCCGTGCGCCGGGCCGTCCGATGAATTCGCTGATCTGTTCGCTGTCGAGCTGTGCGAGCGAATCGGCCAGTGACGGAACGGCGGCGTTCGCGGCCAGCGGCAACGCGGCGCCGATCAGCGCGCTCAGCAGGAGGCGCCGCGGCAGCGAGGGGGTGAGAGGGGTGTTCATGCAGGGGCTCCCTGGAGTGGTGTGAGGTGGCGAGCACCGCTGATTCGCGCTCAGCAGCCTCCCTCGTAAATACGCAACGCGGCCGGATTACCGGACACGCGGCGCACCACCCAGATGGGGGATGGCACCACCTTGAATTAGGGCCTGCTCGGACGACGGAACGGATCCTTGCCGTCGTGTGAACAGGCCCTCGGCGCCAGTCACGGGACCGCATTGCGGCCCCTGCATGCGAAGGGTCAACCGCCCCCGGCCGTTGCGCCATGGGCAACGGCCGGGGGCGGCTTGTTTCAGGGGTACGTCGTCACCGTGGAGGGCACGGTGTTCGTGCCCTGCGCCGGCGCGCCGGTCTGGTTGATGACGCGGTCGATCACGCCCACACCACCCAGCGACACCGTCGACAGGCTGTGCAGCCGCACGCCCGCCACGTCAGGCACCTCGAAGCCACGATCGGCATGGATGGTGGGGTTGACGTTGAAGTAGCAGTAGCTGCCCAGGCCCCACGCCTCGTGGCTCGTCACCTTGTCGTTCACCTTGTACGCGGCATAGCCCTTCGCGCCGGTGCGCCACGCGTCTTGCGTCGGCGGGTCGTACGGCATCTCGTTCTGGAAGAAGTAGGTGCGCCCACCGTTGCCGTTCCAACGCACCTGGTACTTCTGGTAGTGCTCGACGAACAAGCCGTAGGCCGTCACGTTCTTGCCATTGACCACCACGCCCGTGGCCGCGGTGTTGACGTCCCAGCCGATGCCGGTGCCGTGGTCGGCGCGCCAGGCCCACACATGGTCGACCAACACGTTGTTGCTGTTGATCTCCAGGCTCGTCACCGCCTTGCCCACGGCAGCGCCGCCAATGCGGAAGAACACATCCTGGATGGAGCTGGGGTTGTCGGCGTGCGCCGTGTCGGCCTTCTTCGGGCCCATCTGCAGCAGCAGCTTCGACTTGACCGGGCCCGCGTCGAACAGCAGGCTGGCGATCTTGACACCGTCCACGTCAGCGACCTTCATCGCCGTCACGCCGTTGTCGGGGATCAGCGTGGCGTAGCCCAGGCCCATCACGATGGTGTTGGCCTTCTTCACCTGCAGCGTCTGATCCAGGTGATAGACGCCCGGGGTGAACAGCAGGTGCTTGCCGTTGCCCAGTTGCGAGTTCAGCTCGGCGGCGGTGACGCCCGGCTTGGCGACGTAGAACTTCGTCAGCGGGATGGACTGGCCCGGGGTCTGCCCGTTGAGCCAGGTGGTGCCCGACGAGTTGGTGCGCAGCGACGGCACGAACACTTCGTACTCACCAGCGCTGTTGAGGTAGAGGTACGGCTTCTCGCGGGTGACCGGGCTCTTGTCGATCGTCGTGTAGACCGGGTTCGGGAAGCTGTTGGCCGGTGCGCCGACCACGCCGGTGAACACCATGTTCCACACGCCGTTGAGCCAACCGCCGATCTGGCTGTCACGGGTGAACCACTGCTGCTGCGAGTACGGCTGCACCTGCGCATCGATCTTCGAGTCGGCGATGTAGCCGCCGCTGGCCCAGCCATAGTTGGTGGGCGCGAGGTTCAGGTTGCCCTTCACCCACACGCGGCGCATCGGCGCCGCTTGGGCCACCGCCCAGCGCGTGCCGCCGTTGATCGGCGTGACACTGACGTTCTCGACCGAACGCCAGAAGTTCTGCGTGGCGTTGCCACCGAACCAGCCGGCGTCGACCGTCACGGCGTCGATGGCCACATCGCCGGGATGCTGGCCCAGGCCCATCACCGAGGTGTAGAAGCCGACGTTCGCGTTGACCAGGTAGTGGCCGGGCTTGAACATCAACGCGTAGCGCTGCGGCCCGAACTGATTGGTCTCCTGCTGGGCGAAGATCTGGTCGAGCTTGGCCTGCACGGTGGCCGCGCTCATCGTGGTGTCGAACACGATCACGTTCGGCCCGAGATCGGCCGCTGAAAACGCCGATGCCGACAAGGCCCACAGGGCCGCGGCCCACATCCATTTCCGGCTGCCGTGGCTGAGCGGCGCCGCTTGAAGTTGGTTCATCTTGACTCCTCGCTGGATGGAGGTCGGCGCAAGTCGGTCGCCGCCTCCTCTTGGGTTGGAAAGGAAGGCTCACGCGGCCCCGCCCTCGCAGAAACCGGCGCCAAAGCATTCTGGGTGAAATCGCTTTCACCTTGTATGGGGGCACTCCGAATTTGGTAACGAGGTATACGCCGGCGCGGCGGGTCGGCGGGGCCAGGCGGCGTGGATCGCCGGGGCGTTTCGTCGCGCGTGGTGGCGGTTCGTCCATCCGACATGTTGGCTCGTCGCGGTGGCGTGGCGGTGGCGGGCCGCCCTCACTAGAGTGAAAAGGTTTTCTGGCGCGCGGGACATCTGTCGTCTGCGCAGCCCATATCGCTGCAGTACTTCAATGAACCAGCCGCCGCCCAGGTGGCCAGACGAACCGCCTGACCCCATTGACTACCTGCCCGACTGCCCGCCCGACCGCCACCCCAACCGCGCACTTGCCTGTCCCCTGGGGGCCTCCCGCCGCTGCACGTCTCGAGCTGCAGATGGAAGGGGCCGACGACGACACGCTGCGCCGCGGTCTGGAGGCGGCCGCAGCCGTGTTGAACGCCCATGGCGTGTCGGCGGCCGATGCCGATCATGGGCGCTGGCGACGCGAGGCCAGCGAGGCGCTGGGGCTGGCCGATGATCGAGCCGTGTTCAGTGTTCGGGATTCGCGTGCCGCGCTCGCCTGGGATGAGGCGGTGCAAGCGGCCCGCATGGCCACTGGCGAGGGCCACGACACGGTGGGCGCTGGCTGGCGCCTGGTGGTGGTTGTGGCCGTGGCGCATCCTCATGACGCCGTGGACGATGGCGTGTCGAAATCGGGCTTGCCCCATCGTCGTGTGGCTGTGCCGGGCCGATGAACAGCGCGGCCCACCCCGTACGCACCAGAGGAGATGCCCATGCCCGCGACCGACAAGCCGAAAGGCCCAGCGTCCTACTTTCCGTCGATCGAAAAGACCTATGGCCAGCCCATCCAGCATTGGCTGGACCTGGTGGCCGGCCTGGAAGGCATGAAGCACATGGAAAAGGTGGCCTGGCTCAAGGCGGAACATGGCCTGGGCCATGGCCATGCGAACGCCATCGTCGCGTACCACCTGGCCCAGGCCGCCCCGTAGAGCGTGGGCGGTGGTGGCCGGGGCCGGCCCCCGTCAAGGCCGGCTGAGGGCCCCTGACGAGGGCGGCGGTTCGCCAAAGGTGCGTCGATACGCCGCCGGGGCAAGGCCGGTCAGATCCCTGAAGGCGCGGTGCAGGCTGGACTCGCTGCTGAAGCCCAGGTCGTCGCAGATCGTTTTCAACGGCGAACGGCTGTGGCGCAGCGCCTCGCCGACCTGGCTCAGCTTGATGCGACGCAGCCAGTCGCCTGCCGACAGGCCGGTAGCGTCTTGCACGCGCCGGCACAGCGTGCGCACCGAGACCTTCATTTGCGCAGCGGCGCAGGGCAGGTCCAGCGCATGGGCGGGGGTTTTCTGCGCGAACCACAACAGCTCGCGCAGCGCTGCGTCGCGCAGCGCCACCGGCTCGACCGCCTCGAAGGCAGGGTGGCGCTGGCGCGGGTGCGGCAGCACCAGCACGTTTTGCACATCGCGCAGCACGGCGAGGCCGAAAAGGCCGCCAAGCCGATCGAGCAACAAGGGCAGGTAGCCGCCCGGGCCGGCGGCCGTGACGATGCGGCCATCGGCCACGGTGGAGGCACTTTGCCACCGCACGGCGGGGTAGCGCTCGGCCAGCCAGGGTTGCAGCCACCAGGTGGCGGTGGCCATCAAGCCATCGAGCAGGCCGCTGGCTGCCACCAACGGCACACCGGCGCAGTAGCTCCACAGCGCTGTACGCCGCGGCAAGCGCCGCAGTGCGTCGATCAGCGCCCGTTGACCCTGCATGGATGCATCGAGCGCATCGGCTGACGTGGCCCAATGACCCGGCAGCAGCAAGGCATCCCAGTGTGTCTCGTTCATCAGCGAGGCCGCCTGGATGGGGGGGCCGTTTTCCACCGCCATCGGGCCCGACTCAGCGGCCACCCAGTCGATGGCCACCCGCTCGTTTCCCGATCGCAGATTGCAGGCCCGCACCATGTCGGCCGCGGCAAACAGGCCGGCCGGCATGCAGCCCGGGTAGAGCACCAGCCCCAGCTTCAGCGTGCGGGGTCTGCGCGCGGCGGCGGCAGTGTTGGGCATGGATGGCAAGAATCAGCAAGAACCAGTCAGTCTCTGCCATTCTCGGCGCCGACACCGATTCGCACAATGGCTTCGCCACCTCCTACAGGGCCCATCATGAACACAGCCACTCTTCCACTGTCTGCCACTGAATCCGGCCCATCGGCGCCCGTCGGCTTGCGCAGCCGGCGCCTGTCGCTCGGCACGTCCAGCGTGCACCTGATCGACGAGGGCGAGGGCGCTCCGGTCTTGTTCCTGCACGGCAACCCGGACTCGTCGGAGCTGTGGGTGCCCATCATCCGCGCGATGGGCGACGGCTGGCGCTGTCTGGCGCCAGACCTGCCGGGTTTTGGTCGATCGACGGCCTCGCCGGGGTTCGACTGCTCGCTCGATGGCATGGCCGCTTTCGTGGACGAGCTGCTGCGCGCCGCAGGCATCGACGAGCCGGTGCATCTGGTGGTGCATGACATCGGCGGGCCCTTCGGCCTGGCCTGGGCGGTGAAGCACCCGCACCAGGTGCGCAGCCTCTTCATCACCAACACCGTGTTCACGGCGGAGTACCGCTGGCACCGTCTCGGACGCCTTTGGCGTATGCCGCTGGTCGGCGAACTCGTGCAGGCACTGACCACGCCGCGCGGCTTCGCCCATGAAATGCGCCGGGGCTCACGCCGGCTGAGCCGCGCCCAGATCGAGAAGACCTATGCCGCCATCGGCCCAGGCACACGGCGGATGATCCTGCGTTGGTATCGGGCCATGGACCCGCGCCATTTCGCCGGCTGGGACGATCAACTGCGCGTGCTGGCGGCACGGGTGCCTTCGCTGGTGATCTGGGGCGAGCACGACCCCTACATCGACCGCCGCTTCGCCGAGCGCTTTGGCGCCCAAGGCATCGAATATGCGCCTGACAGCGGCCACTGGCTGCCGGCCGAAGAGCCCGCCCTGGTGGCCGACCGGCTGCGTCGCTTCTGTGCCGCGGCGCAGTCGGCCGACCCGCTGAGCATGCGTTGACGGACGGAGCTGCCGCCGCCCGGGTATCAGAGCCGGCCGCTGGCGCGCATGCCTTCGAGGCGCAGCGCCAGCATCTGCTCGAGTTCGCTCAAGCGTTGCTGCAATGCCCGGCGAGCGTCGTCTGTCGTGGCAGATTCCAGCTGGGCGCGAAGCTCGGCGCGCTGGTGAAACAGCTGAACCTCAGGCGGTGTAACGCCCGCGTTCTTCAGCACCTTGAACGGCATGCGGAACTCGTCCGGCGTCTCCAGGTAGCCTTCCGACTCTTTCATCGGCTTGCCGAAGCTCTCGGCGCTTTGCAGCTCGCCCGAGCGGTACGACTGCGCCAAGTGATCGGCGATCACCTGGTCTTGGGTGCGGATGGAGGCGTCGCGTTGCTTGCGACGATCCGAGAGGCTGAGAGTCTTTCGCCGATGCCCGTCTTGACCCCCCAAACGCCCCGGCTCTTCGTTGCAAATGCTCGCCATAGCCCGAGCTATGGCTGTGCTTTGCGCCTCGATCCGGGTCGCCTGGGTGCCCCTTTCGGGCACCGCCGAAAAACTCTCAGCCTCTGAGTCAGCGGGGTGGGCCATGGTGCGTTCACTTGCCGATCGACGGCAGCTGTGACCGACGTGGCCTCTGCGCGTCGAGACCCATTGTGGGCCCGCCGCCCAGAGGCTGCAGGCCCGGCTGGGCACACCCCAGCGAAAGACTCGGGCGCTGGTGCTATTCGAGCCGCCAGACGTAGTCGACCTCGAAAGTGCCGCCCACGGCGCGGCCGTTCTCGTCGATGCCGGCGGTGAAGTAGCAACCCGCCAGCTTGCTCTCGGCCACTTTGTCGAGCAGACGGTGTTCGCGGGATACGCCGGCCGACTTCAGGATTTCCGAGCGCACCAGTGCGCCGGCGGCATCGATCGTGAAGCGCAGGCGGGTGGTGCCGGTGGCTTCGGCGCGGCGGGCGGCCGCCGGGTAGTCGTCGCTGGTGGGGGCGCAGCCCTGCACGTTCGCGATGGCCGGCTTGGCCACCATGCGTGCGGGGGGCGTGCCGGCGCCCGAGGCGGCCGATGCCGCGGTGTTGTCCGTCCAGCCGCGTTCGGCGGTCACCGCCTCATGGGTCGCGCTGATCGTGTTCTCCGTCGGCGTGGCGATGGGCGGCACGATGGGAACCTCGACCATGATCCGAGGTTGTACCGGCGTGCTCGGCTGCGGCAGCATCGGGGTGGGCGGTGGTGGCGGGGCCGGCTCGACGGGCACGAAGTCGACGTCGATCGGGGCGGGCGGTGGCGTGTGGTGCCGCTGGCCCAGACCGTGGATCAGCGCCCATCCGAGCAGCACATGAATCGCTGCGACGATGACGAGGCCGGTGTGGCGCCCTGATTGGGGCGTGCGAAGCTGTTCAGCGTAGTTCAATGTAACCCTCCATGCCGGGCTGATTGAGACACCGTACCAACTGCTTTCCGTCTGCCCGGCCGACCCATCCTAAGCGCGAGACCCGCGCCTTGCCAATGGGGTGGGGGAGCCGGGGCGATGGCTAACGCGCCACATGGGCTGCATCTCTCACCAATCAGCCGGCGGAACGCTGAATGCTTTGCAGCTCGGCCAGGGTGTTGACATTGAAAAATGCGTGGTTGTCGTCGAATGGCACTTCGCTGCAATGCTGCTGGCGGGCCCAGCGCTCGATCCGGCGCTCGCCGGCTTCTGTGGCGCGGGTCAGACGATCGAGCAGCGAAGCCCTCAGCAGGCAGAACACCGGTTGCGCCTGCATGCGGCCATCGGCTTCTCGCGTGGCAGCGATGGCGATGTCCGTGCCCTGCTGGTCTATGGCCTGCGCCAGCTGTGCCACCAGGTCCAGCGGGAAGCCAGGGGTGTCGCACGGCACCGTGACCAGCCATGGCGTGGTGCAGTGGCTGAGCCCGGCGAGAAATCCGGCCAGGGGCCCGGGATGATCGGGCAGGGCATCGGGCCAGACCGGCACGCCCATGGCGGCGTAGGCGTCGAGGTGACGGTTGGCATTGATCATCGTGCGGCCCACCTGGGGCTGCAGCCGGTGCAGTGCATGCAGCGCCAGCGGCTGGCCGAGGTGAAGCTGCAGGCCTTTGTCGACCCCGCCCATGCGTGAACCCCGGCCGCCGGCCAGCACGAGGCCGGTGATGTCGTGTGGCGTGGGTGCCATGGCGGGGAAGGCCGCTTCAGCCGCTCAGCGCGTGGCCGCCTGCACCAGGGGCTTCAGCGTGGGCCACACGTTGTCGAGGATCGTCGGGTGCGCCTTGGCCAGCGGGTGGATGCGATCGCTTTGGAACCACTCGTCGGCGTCTGGGCGATCGGCGATGCCCTTGAGCAGAAACGGCACCAGGGCACTGCCTTCGGCCCGAGCGACCTCTTCGAAGCCTTTGGAGAAATCCGCGGTGTACTGGCGGCCGTAGTTGGGTGGCACCTGCATGCCGGCCAGCAGCACCTGGGCCCCGGCGGCGCGCGCGCTGCGCACCATGCTGGCCAGGTTGTCGCGCGTCTGCGCCAGCGGCAAGCCGCGCAAGGCATCGTTGCCCCCGAGCTCGATCACCACCACCTTGGGCGTGTGGGTCTTCAACAGCCCGGGCAGGCGGCTGCACCCACCCGCGGTGGTATCGCCGCTGATGCTGGCGTTGACGACCTCGACGGCGAACTTTTCCCGCGCCAGCCGCTCCGACAGCAACGCGACCCAGCCGGTACCGCGTGCCAACCCATATTCGGCCGACAGGCTGTCGCCGACCACCAGCAGCTTCGGGGCAGGCGCGGCCTGTGCGGGCACCGCCAGCACAGCCAGCACGACCCACAGGCAGACGCTACAGTCGGCGACCAGACGGCGGGCGATGGCTTGCCACGCCTCGACAAAGAATTTCAATCCACGCATGTCCGAACCCATCATCGCCGTCGATCACCTCACCAAGCGGGTGACCGATTCAACCGGCACGTTGACGATTCTCCACGACATCAATTTCACCCTTCGGCCGCAGGAGTCTGCGGCGATCGTGGGGGCTTCTGGCTCGGGCAAGAGCACGCTGCTGGCGCTGATGGCCGGGCTCGACGTGCCCACCGAGGGCCGGGTGGTGATCGAGGGCGAAGATCTCTTCGCGCTCGACGAAGATGCGCGGGCCGCGCTGCGGGCCCGCAAGCTAGGATTCGTGTTCCAGAGCTTCCAGTTGCTGGGCAACCGCACGGCGCTCGAGAACGTGATGTTGCCGCTGGAACTGGCCGGCCGCCGCGATGCGCGGCAGTTGGCCACCGAGATGCTCGGCCGGGTGGGCTTGGGCCAGCGCCTGTCGCATTACCCGAGGGTCTTGTCCGGGGGCGAGCAGCAGCGCGTGGCCCTGGCTCGGGCCTTCGTGGTGCAGCCGCGCCTGTTGCTGGCCGACGAGCCCACCGGCAGCCTCGACTTCGCCACCGGCGAAACGGTGATGGCGTTGATGCTCGAGCTCAACCGCGAAGTCGGGACGACGCTGGTGATGGTGACGCACGACCGGGCGCTCGCGCAGCGTTGCGAGCGCCAGTTGCACATCGAGGCCGGGCGTCTGGTTGACGTCTGATCGACGCCTGATCGGCCCTCGCCACCGGGGGGGCGCCAGGCGTTCAGCCCAGAAGGGGCGGCAGCCATCGGAGGGCCAGGCCCGCCGCAGCGGCACCGAAGACCACCGTCATCACGCCCAGCTTGAAGCGAAACAGGGCGATCGCGGCCGCCAGCCCGATCAGCGCCGAGACCCCGTCGAATCGCCCCGAAGCGCCTTGTGGCCACAGCACGTGCCAGGCAAAGAACACGGCCAGGTTGACGATCACGCCGACCACCGCGGCGGTGATCGCCGTGAGCGGCGCCGTGACTTTCAGGTTGCCATGCGTGGTCTCGATGAAGGGCCCGCCCATCAGGATGAAGCAGAACGATGGCAGGAAGGTGAAGAACGTGACGACGCAGGCTGCCACGGCGCCGGCGGCGGACAGCGCATCTGGCCCGAAGATCGCTTTCGTCCAACCGCCGACGAAGCCGACGAACGACACCACCATGATCAGCGGCCCTGGGGTGGTCTCGCCGAGCGCGAGGCCGTCGATCATCTGCGTGGCGGTCAGCCACTGGTGCTGATCGACGGCGCCTTGGTAGACGTAGGGCAGCACCGCGTAGGCACCACCGAAGGTCAGCAGCGCCGCCTTGGTGAAGAACCAGGCCATCTGCGTCAGCACCGCATCCCAGCCGTAGGCGACGGCCAGTGCGCCGATGGCCGCACCCCACAGCGCGACGAACCAGATCGCCACCTGAGTGAGCCGGCGCCAGCTGAAACGCGCATGCGCGGGCGTCGGCGTGTCATCGTCGATCAGCGCCGGCCCTGACGCGGCCTGGGCGGACCCATGGCCGGCACCGCCCGCGAAGTGTTGTGGCGCGATGCGGCCGCCCAGGTAGCCGACCACGCCGGCGGCGAGCACGATCAGCGGGAAGGGCACCTGCAGCGCAAAGATGGACACAAAGGCTGCCGCGGCAATGGCCCAGAGCCACGCATTCTTCAAGGCGCGCGAGCCCACTCGCCAGGCCGCGTGCACCACCAGCGCCGTGACGGCCGGCTTGATGCCGTAGAACATGCCTGCGATCGCGGGCACCTGGCCGTAGGCGAGGTAGATCCACGACAACGCGATCAGGATGAACAGCGAGGGCAGGACAAACAAGCCCCCGGCCACCAGCCCGCCGGCGGTGCGGTGCAGCAACCAGCCGATGTAGGTGGCCAGCTGTTGCGCCTCCGGGCCGGGCAGCACCATGCAGTAGTTCAGCGCGTGCAGGAAGCGCTTCTCGCTGATCCAGCGGCGGCGCTCGACCAGCTCCTCGTGCATGATGGCAATTTGCCCTGCTGGCCCGCCAAAGCTGATGAAGCCGAGCTTGAGCCAGAAGGCGAACGCCTCGCGCCAAAGGACTTGTGAGGGAGCAGGCGTCTGAGCGGCGTGGTCGGTGGGCATGGTGCGGGCCCCGTGCGTTGCAGTGCGGTGCGTCGAAGTGTTTGACTGGTGGCCGACAAAAAGGCCAACAAAGAGGCCAACAAAGAGGCCAAGAAAAAGGCGCCCCGCGGGGCGCCCTCTTGGCTCAACGAGCGGCTTCGCTTACTGCTGGGCCCACTTGTAGTCGGTCTTGGCGGCCTTCTTCAGGTCGTCCTGGTACTTCTGCAGCTTGGTCTGCTCGACACGCTGCATCAGCTGGGGCTTCACTTCGTCGAAGGCCGGGAAGCTGGCCTCGCGGCTCTCTTCGAGCTTGATGATGTGGTAGCCGAACTGCGTCTTGACCGGGGTCTCGGTGATCTCACCCTTCTTCAGGGCGGTCATCGCGGCGCTGAACTCGGGCACATAGCTGTCGGGCTTGGCGAAGTCGAGGTCGCCGCCGTTCTCGGCCGAGCCGGGGTCCTTCGAGTTCTTCTTGGCCAGCTCTTCAAAGCTGCCGCCAGCCTTGATCTGGGCGATCAGCTTCTTGGCGTCGTCTTCGTTCTCGACCAGGATGTGGCGAGCACGGTATTCGGTGCCCGACTGGGCGGCCTTGACCTTCTCGTACTCGGCCTTGGCTTCTTCCTCGGTGGCCGGGTGCTTCTTCTTGTAGTCTTCGAACAGCTCGCGGATCAGGACCGTCTGGCGCAGCAGTTCCATCTGCTCCTTGTAGGCGGCGCTGGTCAGGATGCCCTTCTTCTCGGCTTCCTGGACGAAGATCTCGCGCATCACGACTTCGTCGCGCGCACGGGCCTGCAGCTCGGGCGTGGCCGGCTGGCCGCCTTTGGTCGCTTGCTTGATCAGCATGTCGACGCGGGCCTTTTGAACGGGCTTGCCATTCACGACGGCCACGTTTTGCGCCTGAACGGCGAGGGGCAGCAGGATGGCAGCGGCGGCCAGGGCGGCGGTGGATTTCAGGTTCATGCGTGTCGCCTTCAAGTGGTGACTCGTGACAGGGTCAAGGTTGTGAGAAAAAGGGGTTTGCTTGTCAGGCATGCCGCGTCAATCGCGACCTGGGGACAACGCGCGACACGGGACTCGCGTCGACTCCAGGCGGTTTGCGCCAGCTACTACTTCAGGGTTTCACCGGGTGCGCGTGCGTCGATCGCCAGCGCGTGAATTCCCTGCGGCATCAAAGTGCTCAAAGCATCATACACGAGGCGATGTCGGGCCAATCGTGTCAAACCCGTGAAGCGGTGACTGACGATTTGCACGGACAGATGGCTGCCTTCGCGCGCGCCAGCGTGACCCGCATGGGCCGCACTGTCGTCGTGCACTTGCAGCTCGATCGGCTCGAGGGTTTCAACCAGCCGTGCCTGCACGGCGGCCGCGGAAACGTCGGTCCGGCTCATGATTCGGAGCGGGGTTTGTCTGACGGGTTGGCAGGCTGGCTTTCATCGGGCAGGTACTTGTTCAAATACAGCCCCTGACCGAGGAAGAAAACGAACATCAGCGCCGTCGTGCCGAAGGCCTTGAAACTCACCCAGGTGCTGGTGGAATAGTGATAGACGACCCACAGGTTCAACACGCCCATGAATCCGAAAAACAGCACCCAGGCGAGATTGAGCCGCCGCCAGACCTGGTCCGGCAATTCGATCTGCTGACCGATCAACGTTTTCAACAAGTTCTTACCAAATACCGCCTGGCTGATCCAGAAAGCCAGCCCCAGCGTCCAATACACGCCGCTGGGTTTCCACTTGATGAAGGTCTCACTGTGGAAATAGATGGTCAGGCCGCCCAAGACCACGACCATCACGAAACTCACCCACAGCATCAGATCAACCTTGCGGCCGCGCAGCTTCAGGATGACGATCTGTGCGATGGTGGCGAGTATCACCACGATGGTCGCCAGCAGTACCGGCGCTTGGTCCTGGCCGACGGTGCCGCCCGCCATCAAGAAACCGAAATGCTCGTTGGCGAACGCAGCAGCGGCCTCGGGGTGGCCCTCGGTGTAGCGAAAGGTCGCGAAGAACAGGACCAGCGGCAGGAAATCGAGCAACAGCTTCATGGACAGGGCAATTCGCCCACCGGCGGCAGGCGCGGGCCGGAGTCTACTCGGCTCAAATCCTGGCCCGGCCTGTGCCCTTTCGACGTCCTTATTTCTGCGCGTCGAAGCTGATCGCGGCCGAATTGATGCAAAAGCGTTCGCCGGTCGGCTCCGGGCCGTCGTCGAACACGTGGCCCAAGTGCGAACCACACCGGGCGCAGCGCACCTCGACGCGCGTCATGCCGTGTGACTGGTCGACCACACGCTCGATGCGACCGTCGTCCACCGCCTGCCAGTAGCTCGGCCAGCCGCAGCCGGCGTCGAACTTGGTGTCGGAGGTGAACAGGGTTTCGCCACAGCCGATGCACTTGTAGACGCCGTTGTCCCAGTGGTCCCAGAAGCGGCCGGTGAAGGCGCGCTCGGTGGCGGCATGGCGGGCGATCTGGTATTCGACCGGGTCCAGCTGCGCGCGCCACTCGGCGTCGGTCTTGCGAACCGGGTAGCGGGAGTCGTCATGCGGATGCGAAGAGGAATCGCGGCTCATCGAACACTGCTCTTTCAACAAGAATGCCCAGCGGGCGGTACGGCGAAAAGCGCCGAAGCTCAGGGCTTGGTCGTTCCAGACGGCCCAGACCTTTCAGCGGCTCGCCGCACCACGGCCCGAACGTCGACGTGAGTGTAGGCAAGCGCCCCGTCCAGACAGGCGGCAAGGTCTTCGCGACGAGCGCTGAGTGCCTGAGAGGCTTCAGCGCCAGCGGAACAGGCCCAGGTCGAATGCCGGCGGCCGACCTTGCACGAGATCGGCCAGCACCTCCCCGATCACCGGCGCGAACTTGAAACCGTGTCCCGAGCACGGGCTGGCCAGCCAGACGGCGGGCTGACCCGGGCAGCGGTCGATCCAGAAATGCTCGTCCGGCGTGTTCGTGTACAGGCAGACAGCCGAATTCAGGTAGCGCCCGTCCGCCGTGGGCACGAAGCGGCGGATCGCGGCCTGGATGTCGTCGATCTCCGCCGCATCGATGTCGCGCCGTACCTGGTCGACTGGGCTCAGCGCACCGCCGTGATGGAACGCGAGCTTCACGCCTGCCCCCATGTTCGGGATGCTGTAGAAGAAACGATGGCCGTCAAACTGCCACAGGTGCACTGGGCAGCGGGCCGGGGTGAAGGCCTCTGGCGATGCCGATGGCTCGAACCAGTGCAGCACCTGGCGCTCGACCTGCAACGGCACCGCCTGCGCCTGAAGCAGCGAGGCTGCCCAGGCGCCCGCGCTGATGATCAGTTGCCGAGCACGGTAGCTGCCGGCCGCCGTCTCGATGTGGATGCCGTCCGCGTGGGCACGCCAGCGCTCGACCGCTTCGCCCAGGTGCAACCGAGCTCCCTGTCTGCGTGCCTGTGAGGCCATGGCCGAGACGGCGACTTCGGGTGACAGCACACCGGCGCGGGGCTCCCACACGGCGACCATGTCCGGCTCGGGTTGCAGCAGTGGAAAGCGTTCGCTCAACTCGCTGGCCGAAAGCACCTGGTGCGGCAGGCCGTGGGTCTCGGCGCTGTGCCGGGCGCCCTGCACGAGCACGCTGTCGGGCCGGCCGATCATCAGGCCACCGGTGGAGTGCAGCAGCGTGTGGCCCGACAAGGCTTCCAACTCATGCCAGAGCTCATACGCCCGCTGCACCATCGGCACATACACCGGATGCTCGAAATACGCCTCGCGGATGATGCGGGAATCGCCATGCGATGAACCCCAGGGGTGGGGCGGCGTGTGCCGATCGAAGCCGATCACCTCCAGGCCGCGTTTGGCCAACTGGTAGGCCGCCGCGCTGCCCATGGCGCCCAGGCCGGCGATGGCCACGTCATGAAGGTGTTCGGTGCTCATGGCGCAAGCCTACCGCGCTCCGTGTCGTTTGGGGCGCTGGCGGGCCCCGTCTGCAAAAGAGATGTCTGCGCCGGCCTGGAGGCGTGTTCCGGCGCTGGAGCGAAGTGCGAAGGCCTGATCACCAGGATGTCGTCGACGCGCTGGATTTTGCGTCTGATTCATTGAGACGAGGATTGACATAACGAATTAGTGTGGCGGCATATGGAGTGCCGCATAGACACCACGATGTCGATCACCGTCTTGGCAATCCTTCGCTGCAGCGCAGGCGCGTCTTCATGGCGCTTTGATGAACCTTCATCCGAACCCAAGGACACACCATGACACACCGCAGAACCTTTCTCGCGGCCGCCGCCGCGGCCGCAGCCCTGGCCGCGCCGCTGGTGAGCGCTCGAACGCCCGGCGCAAGCCGCAGGGCCGTCCCGCAGGGCCAGCCCAACGAGCACTTCGTACCCGGCGGCACTCGCGGCATCCAGCGCGGAATGTTCACGTACACCGCGACGGATCACATCGAGGAATACGACGTGATCCGCCTGCCCGAGGCCGATTGCCTGTACATGATCCCGCTCACCAAACGCGTATTCGATGAATCCAACGGCGCGAAATTCGCCACGAGCGGCGATGGCACGGTGACGATCTTGAAAGACGATCTCTACCACTTGACCACCAACATGGACTGGCCCGCGCAGCCGCGCGGCTCGGGCCAGGACGGCTACGACGTCGACATGCGCAAGCTGATGATCATGCGGGCGCGGGTCGGCGTGAAGCCGCCGCCGTACGTCCAGGGGCAGGTCACCGCCATCAAGGACACGCGCCCATTCGATCGCCTGGCGGCGAACGATCTGCCAGGGTCCAGTGCCCCGAAGTCCTTGCGCTCCAGCTTCGAGTGGGAGCCCGGCGCCGTCCAGCCCGGTTCGATGGTGTACATCGATCTTCAGCTTCCGGCCGGCAGTTTCGTACCCACCGTCGGAGATCTGGTCCGGGTCAGCCACAGCAGCTTGGCCGACGACCTGCTCGGCGCCAAGAACGTCGGTTTGCAGATCTCGGCCCGCATGGTCGGCCCTGGCGTGGCGCGCGTCTTGATCGAGAACCGGTACGGCGAGCGCAAGGTCAACGTTCCGCGCGGCAGCATGAACGTGTTGGTTGAATCGGCAGTGGCCAGCGCAGGCAACAACAACGACGCGTGGTGCTACCTGAACTCTGGGCCAGTGATGTTGCAGGCGGGCGAGAAGATCTTTGTCGCCGCTCGCACCGGCACCCCGGGCGACTTCCTGCAGATCACCGACGGCAGCTTCCTGCGCGTGTCCAACATGGTGGCCTGACGGGGGGCCACCGCGCTGCCCGCCAGGCCGACCTGGTTTCGCTTCACCCGCCGGCCTTGCGCCGCTTCACCGCCTTGGTGCGGTCGATGACCCGGTCAGTTTGCGGCTGTGGCGGCTTGGTGGGCCGGCGCCCCGGCGGTGGTGTTTCGCGCGGTGACGGTGGCGGGGGCGCGATCACGGCGCACTCGGTCTGGCCCAGGCTCATGCAGCGCCGGCAGTTGCTCAGCATCTGCGCGCCGCCGGCGTCGTCGATGGTCAGCACGCCGAGCGGGGCGTAGTGGTGCTTGATGCCTTGCGGGCTCTGCAGACCGTCTTCGGTGCCCTGCGCGGGCCAGAGAATGCCCTGCGTGGCCACCCGGGCCGGAATCAACCAGTATTCGCCGCTGACATAGTGGCCGCCGGCTTCGAACGCCACCTGGATGCCGTCTTCCAGGTCGAGCCAGGTGGCCGAGGCGTCTTTGGATTCGACGATCGGCACGGCGCCGGCATCCAGCCCGACGATGTCGCTGCTGCGTTGGTCCCAGCGGCGCAGCCTGGGGTTGTGCAGCGCTTCCGACCAGGCCATCAGCGTGCCGCCCGGGATGCTGGCGCTGTCCACGACCAGTTGGTCGCCCTCCACCGACGAGAGCCGCACCAACTGGCCAGGTAGCCCAGCCAGCTCAAGCGCATCGTGAGACAGCTCGACCCAGTCGCCCGCGGCGAAGCCGCGGATGCTGGACACGCTGAGCGTGGTCGCATCGCCGCTGCTGCCCACCCCGGTCCAGCGGGTGGCCACGCTGCCGTTCTCGCGTGACCACTTGAAGGTGGCGCCACCGGGCACCCCGGCGGTGCCGCCTCGGTGCACCTCCACCCGGTACAGGTGGTTCTCGGTGCCCCGGTAGGCGGCTTCGGGCGAGACGATGCAGGCGTCGGTGTAGGGCGTGCCCGGGTCGAGCCGCGCATTCATGCGGCCGGTGCCCAGGCCGCTCAGCGATCCCAGCGGCGTGCCGCAGGCGTCGTTGCTTTGCCGCGGGTCACCCCATTGCTTCTCGTCCCACGCCAGGGCCTTGACCTGCCACACCACTTGCGCGCGGGTGCAGGTGTCGGGGCCGCCCAAGGCGGGCTCGCGGATCGAGTCGTCTTCGATCCACGAGACGTGCCGCTCCCACACATCCAGGTACACCCAGAAGAACTGGCCGTACTGCGGCTTCTCCAGCCAATTCAGCAGCGGGTCGCCCGGGTGCTGGTCGTCACCGGGTGGGGGGATGTGGTCGGGCTGGTGGGCGTAGTCGACCCAGGCTTCGTTCTCGCACAGGATGCCCTCCACGTAGTAGTGGCCCGGCGAGATCGACAGCACCCCGGGGCTGCGCGAGGTGTCCAGGCTCAGCGCAAAGCCGCTGTCGGGTGGGCCGCCGCTGCCACCGTACAGGTCGCGCGTCAACGTGCGCAGGTGGTGCAGCAGGATGTGGGTGGCGTCGTTCTGGTCGGCGTCCAGGGTCACGCGCCCTTGTTGGTGCAGCACACGGCTGAAGTGCTTGCTCTTGTCGAAGCCGAAGCGGGTGAAGTCGCCTTTCATGGGGTGCTCCCTGGAGGGTGTCGGGTCAATTCGCGAACAGCAGGCCGACATGCATGCCGGCCGGCGTGAACTCGTTCAGGCGGGCGCGCAGGTTGGCGGCACGCTGGGGCTGGAAGAGGTCGTGGTAGACGCCCATCTCGCTGTCGTCGTCAGCGCCACGGGTGATCTCGGGCGCGCAGGTGGTGGCGAGCTGGGCATAGCCGGGCTGCCCGTAGCGCTCGGCCGTGAACTGCGGCCGCAGCCTCAGTTGCTCGCTGAGGATCTCGTCGTAGAGCCGATCGGCGTCGGTGATGCGGGAGCGCACCGCGGCCAGCACCTCATCGGGCTGGCATCGGTAGCGGCGCGGGGTGCGGCAGCCGCAGGGCACGTAGCAGAACCGCAGGCAGCCGATCTGTCGCCGCGCCACGTTCACGCAGCCGGTGAAGATGCAGTTCTCGGCCAGCGCAATGGCGTGCACGTCGACGATGCCGAGCACGGTGGTGTCCGACAGTGTCAATTGCGCCGGTGCAATGCCGTCGCCCGCGCCGCCGATGGCCTGGCGATCGCGGGCCGTGGCGTCGACCACGCTGTCGCAGATCTCGATCGGCATCGGGTCCAGGCCCACCTCGTCCTGCATGACGCGAAGGGTGCCGACGATGCTGTGCTCGATCTTCACCGACGCGCGCAGGTTGCTGATCTCCAGGCTGGGCTCTGCCGGGCGGCGCGGGTGGCAATCACCCTCCAGGGCCCAGCCGGGCACCAGCGTACAGTGCCTGATCACCACGCGGGCGCCGCAGACATCGGCCCTCGTGTCGGCGTCGGCGCGGCCCTGCACGCGCAGTGGGCGCCCGGTGACGAGCAAGCCGTCCAGGCTGATGCGGCTGCCCTGGCCCATCGAGACCGTCAGCGCATCGGGCAGGTCGGTCTGCCAGTCGATGAGCCGCAGCACGGGGCGCGCACGCTGGGCGGCTCGCAGTTGAAGCGACTGGCCGTCGCGCAGTGTGATGTCGATCGGCTCGACGAACACGCCGCTGTGGCCGATCTCGATCACCGCGTCGTCCGGGTCGTCTTGCCGCCACTGGGCCAGGGCATCGCCGATGCGGTGGAAGAGGTAGCCGTCGCCTTCGCCCACTCGGTAGAGCGCGTGGGCCGAGGCGGGCTGGTGCAGCGGCCGCTCGTACTCTCCGCCGCCCAGGCGGGCAGGCAGGCCGTACCGGTAGCTGACGCGCACCCCCTTGCGCGGCAACTGGTTCGGCGGGAAGGCGATGCGGCCCAGCACCGGGTCGACCGCCACCTGGTTCAGGCGGGGCACGTAGGCCCAGTGGCTCAGATCGGCCGGCACGATCTGCGCCAGCGGCACCCACGCGCTGCCCGCCGATCCGGCCCAGCCTTCGGCCCGGATGGCCAGGCTCATCCCCTCGCCGTAGAAGGCGCCGGGGTCGGCATTGAAGGCGTGGCGTCGAATGGCCGCCGGCAGGTTCAACTCGTCGGCGATGTGGGTGGGCTCGGGTTCAGGCTGCGGTGCCACGAACAGCGGCGCGTCCTGGCCCAGCACGCTGAAGGTGAAGCAGTGCGGGCCGACCTCTTCCACACAACAGGCGGGCGTGTCGGTGACGGGCAGGCTGAGCAGCCGCCAGACGTGCACGCCGACGTTCGGGATGTTGAACAGCCCGGTCGATCGATGCGAGTCGATGCGGCGAAGATCCACGCCATGGGCGATCGAGTCGAAGGGCCCGCCCAGGCGATCGAGCGCGTCCATGTCGCGCAGGTTCACCACCCGGTGCCGTTCGGGGTAGAGGTGGTTGATGTTCTGGTGCCGGCCCAGCAGCTTGAAGTACTCCACCGCCCGTGCCGGCCAGCCGGCCACGTCCTGGGCCAGTTGTTCCAGCAGCGCGAGGGTGCCCTTGGCGCGCCGATGGCGGATGGCGTTGGCCACCTCTCGCCGGGGCACGAGCACGCGGGCGTTGTCGCAGGCCGGGGTGTCGGCCGGCAGGCCGCCTTCGGCCAGCGGCACGTGGCCCACCAGGTCGCCGATGTAGGGCACGGCCCACTCTTGGGCGGTTTCGATGAACCAGTTGTCGTAGAGCTGGGTGATGTCGTCTTCCACGACCTGCACCTGCTCGGCGATCACTCGAAGCAGGGCCTTGAGCGGGTAGCCGCGCTCCGCATCGCGCATGCGATGCACAACCGGCAACAGCGCGTACAGCCGGTCGGCGCGGGCCGGGTCGGTGGCGGTGGTGGTCATGTTCATGACAGCGGATTGAGGATGAGGGTGTCGGCCACGGCGGCCGTGAAGATGGCCAGTTCGGCCGGGCGCAACACGCCGCGGTCATGGCCGCCGGGGAAGGCGATGACATCCGGCGGCAGTTGCCGCGCCAGCCCGCCGCGGCGTCGGCCCTTCATCTGTTCGGTGTGCAAGATGGCGGTGACGGCGCTGGTGACGTCGCCTTGGGTGACCAGTTGTCGCGTGCCATCGGCCTGGGATCGTTTCTCGGGCACGGCGCCGAAGGCATCCACATCGACATACGCCACCCCGCGCACACCCTGGATGACGCTGATGACCTCGGCCAGGCGTGCGCTCTGCCCGAGCGCGCGCTGGTGGAAGCCGAACCGGTCGAGCAAGGTGCTGCGCACCGTGGCAGCCACCGGCTCCCAATCGAAATCGGGCAGCAGGGCCACCTTGGCCTGCAGCACCAGTGTCAGCAGTTCGCGCGGCAGCACGCGCAGGGGCAGGTCGGGGTCGCCCAGGTCGCGCAGCGCGGCGAGCAGGTTGCGGTAGAGATCTCCGGTGAGGTCGATCGGTGTGTCGTCGACCCCCGCGATGGTCAGCAGCAGTTGCTCCTGCTGGCCGTCGCTCACCCGCTGCGAGGTGGCCTTGGCGATGCCGGCGAAGGTGCGGGTGAAGTCGGCATAGTCACGCACCGACACCAGCCGGTCGAGCGCCATCACCGCCAGCGGCGCGTTCGAGCGGGCCAGGTCGCGGTCTTCGCGGTCGGCGCCGCCCGACGCGCGCAACGGGTTGATGACCGCCTTCACGCCCAGCGGCCGCGTGGCCAGCAGGCTGATCTGCTCGGCTTTCACATTGCCGGGAGCACCGATGCCGCTGCGGTAGACGGCGCGCACGTTCTGCACGCCGGTCGGCAGGCGGGCACCATGCTCCCCGTCGCCGAAGGTGATGTGGGTCGCGCCGGCGTCGTCCGTGCGGGTGACGAATCCGCGGTCCTTCGGCCCCAGCCAGGCGAGCGAGCCGGTTTCGTGCCAGCGAACGTCGTCCACATAGACATAGAGGGTGCTCTCGGCCCCCGCGGCGGTGGGAGCGGAAACGAAGGTCAGCGGGGGCTGCTTCAGCGTGAAGCTCTGCAGCGCCTGGGTCGCGTCGCCACTGCCCAGCAGCTCTTGGCGGGTTTCCCCGTGCGTGGCGCGCACCACATTGCCGAACACCGTGACGGTGTCGCGCTTGTAGCGGAAGGCGCTGCGAGTGGCCAGTTGCAGCGTGGTGTGGATCTTGTCGCCGGGCAGATGGGCGTCGTAGCCGTGGACGAGGCTCGACACCATCATCAGCTCGGCGGCCTTCACGCCTTTGACGCCTTCGATGTCCGAGCGCTCGCCGTGCACGATCACCCAGCGGCCCGAGGGCAGCTCCTTGTGCAGGGCCGCGAGCTCGATGGTGAGATTGGCCGGGTCATCCGGCGGGCTGCCGATGACGTCGGTGATCGGCTCTTCCACCAGCGAGAGCGGCACGCTTTGCGCCCACACCTGGGTGGCGCGCAGCACCGGCATGTCGTTGGGCCATCCACTGCCCGGGTCCGGCACGCGGGCCTCCCACCACTCGCGGTCGAACTTCAGGTGCGTTGATTTGCCGCTGATGCCGTAGGCGGTGCGCGGCGTGGTGGTGGCCTGCTGGATGCGGTAGACGCGGGTCAGAGGCTCGGAGCGTTCCATCCGGCGCACGATCGCGTATCCCGGCGCAGTGACCTCGGTGTGCATCTGGTCGAGGTAGAGGCCGTCCTTCGTCTCGCCCTGCAGCGTCCACTCCACCCACTGGTCTTGCGGCGGCACGTTGCCGTTGGTGACGGTGACCAGCTTGGGCACGTTGGCGCCAAACAGCGAGGCGCTGGTCTTCAGCACGAAGACACCCACCAGCTCGGCCTGGACCAGGTTTTCGCTGGCGCCAGACCAGGCCCGGTAGTAGGTGTCTCGCAGCGGTGGCGCAAAGTTCAGCAGCATCTGCGGCGCGCTGTCGGCCCCGCGGGCAAAGGCACGGCCCAGGTCGCGGCGCAGCTGCAGGCTGTTGCGGGCCTGAAGCACGCGCGGCTTGAGCAGGTCTTTCACGAAGCGATCGGGGCTGGCCGGCACGGGCGGTGGTGGAGGCGGCGCAGGCACCTCCAGCAGGTCGTTCACATCGTCCCGCAGGGTATCGATCAGCGCCTGCACGTCGTCGTCGATGTCGCTTTCCCAGTCGTAGCTCTGGATCTCGTAGGCCCAGTCGCGCGGGTCGGTGATGGCCGGGTCGAGCAGCACGCTGCTCAGCACCTCGGCCGATCCGAGGATGACGCGCGCCGTGGGCACGTCGGCCTTGGGCAGGTGGGTCGGCATGGCGGCGGCGGTGGCGATCAGCAGGCCGATCGTCAACGCCACCTCCTCGGGTACCGGGTCCAGCAAGATGGTGGACTTGCCGTCGGCCGATGGGGCGGTGGTGGCGCGGATGTTGCGCACCGCGGCCAGGCTGCCGTCTTCGGCGAACAGCAGCATCAGCGGGTCACCGGCTCTCAGGCCATTGACCGTGTCGGACACCACCACGCGGTCGATCAGCAGCGAGGTCTCGAGGGTGATGTTCTGCGGCCGCGTCATGCGCACCTGCAGGTTGTTCCACTCGCGCCGGGCATCCAGGTCTTCGCTGGTCTCGAACGACTGGGGGTTCTCGCCCGGGCCAGGAAGGCTCTGCGACCGCGCCCCGGCGGCGATGACCGTGGGCTCGATCTGGTTGTCGTCCAGCGTGTAGGCGAGGTAGACGCTCGATGCCACGCCAGGACGCAGGGTGTAGCCCACCAGCCGCGCCAGTTCGAGCACCGAACGGCGCTCGGTGGCGGTGCGCAGGTAGCCTTCGTTGGCGATGCGCTCCTGGTAGAACGACAGCAGGTCGGCCACCGTGGCCCAGCCATCGAGCAGCGCGATGGAAAAGTCGCTGCGGTCTCGGGTGGTGAGGGCATCGAGCGGGCGTTGTCCATCTTCGAGCGTGGTGGTCGCCAGCTTCGAGATCATCGTCTCGAAGAAGCTCGAATGCGTGCCGACGCGGTAGGCCAGGCTAGGAAGGCCGGCCCGGTTGTGGATGGGGGCCGGCGTGGTCGGCGTTGTCTCGCCGCAGCCGCAGGGGGTGCTGGGCGAGCAAGCCGAGCCGCAGCGGGCACAGCAGGGGCTGGGGCGCATCACAAGCCTCCTTCGACGCTGATCGCGAGCACGCCGCGTTCGGGGTGATTGGGGTCGTTGGCCAGCTCGGCGATCTCGTGCGCGGCCAGCGGCAGCACGCCGTTCTCGATTTCCTGATTCGGCGCCTGACCCTGGCGGTGGAACGACAGCACCTCCACACACATGACGCCGGGAACCGCCATCGCCGCGGCGACGATGCGCGAGAGGTGCACGCTCTGGCCGAATCCGAGGCTGTCGGCATCAAAGAGCCCGCCCGGCCCGGTGAGGCGCTGCAGCAGGGCGGTCTTCACATGGCCGCGCTCGTGGCCGGGCAAGGCGCACACGTGCAGTGACAGCGCGATGGGCACGTAGGCGGCCTTCTGCACCCGCAGGTCGTGTCCCATGCGGCGCACCCGGTACAGCGCTGCCTCGACTTCGGCCAGCAGGTTCGGATCGTCCGCCTCGCGCCGCCACGGATCGAGGGCCACATCGGCCTCGTACCAGCTGCCCGTCCACACCAGCGCAGCCTGCGCGCCTTGCAGGTCCGGATGCTGGGCGGCGATGGTGGCGTAGTCGTCTGCCGTGATGGCGCGGCGCAGCAGGCGGCGGAAGGCGAGCGGGGCGAACTCCCGCGCCTGTTCGATCGGCTCGGGGTCGATGCCACCCTGCGCCGGCAGCGGGTTCCACGGCGTGAAGGTGATGCCGTCCAGCCGCCCACCGCTCCACACGATGAACGAGATGGCGCCGGCCCCGACGTTGCCGGCGCTGCCACCGCCGACCCGGTAGTGCGCGAGCAGTGTTGAGCCAGGCGTGGGGCGGCGGCCCAGCTCACCGTCGCCAAAGCGCAGTTGGGCCACGCCTTCGTTGTCGATCTCGGCCACCAGGTGCCGGTCGTCGCTTCCGCTGGCCAGCAGGTCGGGTTGGGTTGTCCACACCGGGCCGCTTTCGTCCTCGGCCAGCCACAGCGCGGGCGCTGCGCCGCGAGGGTCTTGCGCGAGGGAGGCCGCCGCCGCCCGATCGACGCCGGGGGCCCCCTGCGCATGCACCAGCGGGCCTCGGCCCAGCGTTGGGCGGAAGGCCGCCGGCTTCAAAGCCACCTCTGAAGGCTCGCCCTCGCACTCGCAACAGGCTTCGCCGGGCTGCGCAGGCACGGGGCCCAGCGCCTCGGGCTGCTGGCGCCGCCCGTGGTCCACGAGCACGATGTTGCCCAGCGCCACCGACACCGATTCGAGGTACCGGCATTCTGGCGCCTGCCCCACAGCCGACAAGGGCAGCGGGAAGGGCAGGGCGTCTTCACGGCTCCATCGGATGCGCAGCACCGGCGTGGGCCGCTCCACCGGGAACTCGCCCCCGCCGATCACCTGCGGGTACAGCGGGTCTTCATCGGCCGTCACCTCGGTGAGCCGCACCGCCCAGCGGCGGGTGGGGTTGGCATCGCCGGGCAAACCGGTGCGAGGGCCCATCACTTCGGCCAGCACCAGCACATCTCCGGCCTGCAACTGCAGGGCGCGGGTGCCATCAGATCGCCAGGCATCGCGCAGCGTGGCGCCGGTGGCGCCGGCCGGCAGGCAGCAGGAGCGCTGGCCCCAGGTGTAGAACGGGATGCGGTTGTGCGCCTCGCGAAACACCGCGGTGGCGGCCGGGTCTGCCCCGCAAGGCTCGAACCACTCGAAGGCCGATGGCGCCACGTTGTCGAGCTGCTCGGGGCTCAGCAGACGGGGCAGGTCTGCCAGATCGTTGCGCCAGGGGGTGAGGAAGGCGAGCTCACCGTACGCCAGCGGTGGCGTGTCCGCGCTCACCTCCACCTGCACCCAGGCTCGCGCATTGCACCCTTCGTGCAGCCGGTAGTCGACCAGCCTCGCATGCCGCCGCACCGAGATGCGCTGGCGCGCCGTGCCGAGGTAGGCCTCGGTGCCCACCGCGTCCTGGTAGTAGCTGAGGTAGTCGCCCACGTAGGCCAGCAGCTCGACCAGCGTGATGCCCAGATCGGGTACATGGCGCTCTTTCCAGCCGGGCACCAGCAGCGAGAGCCGGTCGAGGATCAGCTGGCGCAGGCTGCCGTAGTCTTTGGCCAGGTAGTTCGGGCGCGGCTCATCGGCGGGCGCGGCGCTCGCTTCGCAGACTGGCCGGCAGTCGATCTCGCCGGGGCAATCGATGCGGAAGTGGAAATCAGCGCTGGCGTAGTTCGGGTCGATCTGCTCGATGTCGACCAGCCGCAGGCTGTAGCGCGACCGGTCGCCTTCGCGGTCGAGATGGATCACCAGGTAGTCATCGCGCTCCGGGTCCGGGTCCACGTGCGGATCGGCGTCGAGGATGCGCAGGCCGGTGATCACTTCGCCGCCGTCGATGGCCAGATGGCGTGGCAGGTCGGGTGCATCCGCGGCCAGCTCGGGCGGCAGTTTGCCGAGGAAGTAGGCGACCAAGGTGGTCGGGTCATCGCCCACCTCCACATAGTCCAGCCCGTTCCAGCCCTCGGTGCGGCGTACAGCCTGGCGCCGCAGATCGGTGAGGCAGGTGGTGTCCATGGTTGCTCCTGCTCAAAAGCCGCGGTTGAAGCTGGCGTTCTGCGTTTCGCCCGTAGCTTTGACCACGTAGGCCAGATCGATGGTCAGCCGTGCGTCGTCCGCCGTCACGCTCAGGTCGGACACCTCGATCACATCGCCCAGCCACATTTGCAGCGCCGCCTGCAGCGTGAACTGCACGGTGGCGGCCAACTCGGGGCTGTTCGGCGCGAACACCAGCTGCATCACACCGCTGCCGAAATCGGGCCGGTTCACGCGCTCGCCGTGGTTGGTGAAGATGAGCTGCTCGATCATGTCGCGCACGTGCTCGTTCAAGTCGGCGCTGGCCGTGCGGCCGCGGGCGTCGAAGTGCAGGGGAAAGTCGATGTCCATGGCGGTGGCCTCCGGTCGGCGGCATCAGGTGGCGAACACGCGCGGCTGCACGAAACTCACCATCGGCGGGCCGTTGGGGATCTGCTCCGGGCTCAGGCACAACCCAGGGCCGGTGCCGGGCGAGGGCTGCACGATGCCGGGCTGGCCCATCACCAGCACGCGGGCGGTGGGCATCAGCCACTTGATCGTCAGGCAAGGCTGCGGCTTCGGGCCGGGGATGGTGAAGGGGCAGCCGGTGACGAGCATCTGGCTCGACATCGTGGCGACCGGCTGGCCGCTGACCAGCACCCGCGGCTGCACCGGCGGGATCTGCGCCGGGATGCCGTGTGTGCACTGCACGACAGCGCCGGTGTGAAGAAGGAACCCGGGCATGGCTGCGTTCCCCTTCAGGTGATCGTCAACGCGCCGAGGTTGAAGTCGATGGTCGGTCCGACCATCGTCATCATGGCGCCCTTGCCGTTGGAGATGTAGATGCCCGAGTCGTTGACGACGATCATCGCCCCCGTCGTGCTCTTCAGGATGATCCCGCCCGTCACAGGCGACGGCGGCATGTCGCTGATCATCACCATGTGCTGCAGCAGCGACTGGATGCAGATGTTCGGATCCGCCGGGTTGCCGGCCAGGGCGAGCGGCGGCACGTTGGCCGTCATGTCGAAGCGGCATCCCATCCACACCGGCCGATCGACGTCGCCATGCTCGAACATCACCCACACGCCGGCACCGATCGGGGGCACCATGTACACACCCATCGGTGGCCCGGTGGGCCCGGCCAGCGCCGTGCAGGGCTCGGCCCAGCTCGACGGAGAAAACGAGAGCACATCCGGCACGCTGAGCATCAAGCGGCCACGCATCTCGGGGTCGACGTTCAAGGTGACCGTGGCACGGTAGAGGCCAGGATAGGTTTGGCGTTCTGTCATACCGGCACCTTCGGGGTGATCGAGATCAGGCCGTCGCGGCTGAGCTGAAAGCTCTGCTTGAATTCGCCGCGCTTGAGGTTGTGGGTCACGCTGTCCACGTAGTAGAGGCCGTCATAGGCGATGCCGGCCCCGCGCACACCCACCAGCGCCTTCGAACGCAGTACATGCCCGTAGCGCAGCACATCCAGCGAGCCGGACGCGGTGATGGCATTGGCCGAGCCCTTCAGCAGGCGGCCCACCACCGTCTTGAGCGCACGCTGCACGCCCACGCCGGCCTTGTCATTGGTGAACTTGATCTTGGCCGGCGGCGTGGGGCGGGCGCCCAATGGCGGCTGGAAGATGCTGATGTTGGGAATTGGCAGGGGGATCGGAATCTTCTTGGTGATCGGGTCGAGCACCGTCACCACCATCGTCTCTTTCGCCAGGCCGTCGAGCGAGAAGCTCAAGGATTCGACGTTGGTGTGCGCATCCATGTTCACCGACAGCGCCGGCTGCGGCACCGGCACCCGGATGTTCGGCCCCATGTAGGCGATGCTCTGGCCGGGCAGGGGGCCGGGTTCGACATAGAAGACGAAGCCGTTCGCGTCGGCCAGGTACTTCAGCCGTTCGAGATGGGTGCCGGTCTGCGAGTCGTAGCCTTCGGTGATGACGCGGATGTCGAGGATGAACGACGGGATCACGATCGGCACCACGCCGAAGGCCGCGTAGGGCGCCAGCATCGCGTAGGCCTGCATCGTGTCGCTCATCTGCGGGAACGGCACCTTCAGCTCCACCACGTCCATCAGCACCGACAGGTCTTCGCCGGTGATGGTGAGGGTGGATTGACCGGGCTCGTTGCTCGGCGAGAGCTCTTGCTGTGTCACCACGCCATCCATCAGCACGTGAGGAAAGCCGCCGAGCGTGACGACGATGATCACCCGGGTGGTGATCGGGTCGAAGAAGCCGGCCGGCAGCAGGGTGTCGAGCAGCAACGACTTCTTGCTCACCGCCAGCGTGATCTGGAAGCCGCTCTTGTCGCGGCCGCTGGTCACCTGCACCGACTGCACCGCCTCGATGACGGCCTTCGGGGCCGGCACCGGGACACCCGGCCCGATCAGCAGTGAGAGGTGGACACCCTTGAGCACGATGGTTCTCAGGCGATCGGGGTGCCGGGCACGCCCAGCGGCAGGGTGATGCGCAGGCGGCGGCCCAGGCGCTCGGTGAGTTCCTCGGGCCGCATCGCGTCGTTGGCGTCGCACAGGCGCCAGAACGCGAGCGGGTCACCCAGCTCGCTGGCGGCGACGAGATCGGGCCGCTCGCCTTCCAACACCATGTGCACCCCGATCGGCGAGAACGCGCCTGAGGGTGGCAGGAAGCGGCGCGCCAGGTAGACCAGGTTCTCTCCATCCGAGCCCGTCAGTGTCTTGACCGGGGTGTCGTAGTAGCGGCTGGTGGGGGGGAAGTTGTAGTTGGCCATATCGTGTTGCGGTGTCGTCGCTTGAATCAGGCGATGCCGTTGATGCCTAGTCCAGTGAAACGGAGAAATCGGATGTTCGTGGGCACCTGCCAGCGATGCAATCAAGGCGCCAAGCGCAGCCGGGTTGGACACCCGGCGAGCATTGGCAACGCCGAGTGCGCCGCTGGCAGGTGCCCACCCAGTGGGCCGGTGCTTGGCAGGGCGCGCCGCGGCG
>NZ_JBBUTG010000017.1:0-36120 GCF_038066555.1 Ideonella lacteola
GTACACTTTGGCATTGGCAGCCCTCTCCTCAACAGGCGTCGTTATTGGCGTCAGATACCTCTAACAACGCCCTCGGAATCAGGGCTGCCGACCGCTCACTCGCGAAATATCCAGGCTAGACCTCTCCCGCCCGCCGCAGCGTGTCCATCACCGGCCGGTGCAGCAGGCCGCGCAAGCTCCACCAACCCGCCGCCAGGGCGAGCCAGGCGCCGGCCAGCGCGCCGGCCAGAGGCACCCAAGGCGCGGCCGTCCACTGGAACTCAAAGGCGTAGCGCGCCAACGCAGCGCCCACCGCCGCAGCGGCCACCGTGGCCAGCAGGCCGGCCAATGCGCCCACCCCCAACAACTCGGCCCGCTGCACCTGGCCCAGCAGCTTTGCACCCGCGCCACAGGCGCGCATCACGGCGTATTCGCGCGCCCGGGCCTCGCGCGTGGCGCTCACCGCGGCGAACAGCACCGCCAGCCCCGTTGCCAACGTGAAGGCGAACAGGAACTCGACCGCGCGGATCACCTGGTCGAGCACCTGCTGCAATTGCCGCACCGAGGCCGAGACATCGATCGCCGTGATGTTCGGGAAGCGGCGTGTCAACGAGTTGTCGAACCCGGGCGCCGTCGCCGCATCAGGGGCATGGAAGGCCGCCATGAAGGTCACGGGCACATCGTCCATGCGAGCCACTGGGTAGATGATGAAGAAATTCGCGCGCATCGAACCCCAGTCGACCTTGCGGATGCTGGTGACGCGGGCATCGCGGATCTGGCCACCGATGTCGAAACGCAGCGTGTCGCCCAGTTGCGCACCGATGGTCTCGGCCACGCCCTGCTCGATGCTCAGGCCATCAGCCTCGTCGGGCTTCCACTGGCCCTGGACCACCTGGTTGTGCGGTGGCATCTGGGCGGTGTGGCTCAGGTTGAACTCGCGCTCCACCGTTCGGCGCGCCCGCTCGTTCTCGGCAAAGCGGGTGCTGACCGGCTCGTCGTTGATGGACACCAGCCGGCCGCGAATCATCGGGTACCAGTCGTAGCCTGCGGGCACCTTGGCGTCAGTCAGCGCAGCCCGGAAATCGTCCACCTGATCCGGCTGCACATTGATGACGAAACGGTTCGGTGCGTCCTTGGGGGTGCTGGCGCGCCAGCTGTCGATCAAATCGGTGCGCAGCAACACGAGCAGGGCCAGGGCCATCAGGCCCACCGACAGCGACGACACCTGCAACACGGTGAACGCCGGTCGGGCCGCGATCTGCCGCGTCGCCAACACGAGCCACCGCGGGGCACGCGCTTCGGGCACGGCACGGCGCAACAGCCACACCGACAGCCACGCGAGCAGCGCGAAGAACGCCAGCGCCACGGCGAATCCGCCCACCGCGATCGCCCCCAGCATCGGATCGCGCGCCACTGCCAACAACAGGCCCGCGAAGCTGGCCGCACCGGCGAGCAGCACGCCCAGCGAGGCCGGCCGCAACTGGCCCACGTCCCGGCGGATCACCCGCAGCGGCGGAACCTTGGCCAGTTGAAGCACCGGCGGCAGGCCAAAACCCAGCAGCAGCGTCAAACCCACCCCCAAGCCCAACAACGCCGGCCAGACGCCCGGTGGCGGCAGCGTGGCCGGCACGAGCGCCCCCAGCAACTGCACGAACAGCAGGTGCATCGCCAGACCAGCCAACACCCCCGCCAGGCTGGCGCCCAGGCCAAGCGCGACGAACTCGATGGCGAAGGCGCCCGCGATGCGCCGCTGCGGCAGGCCGAGCACGCGCAGCATCGCGCAATCGTCCAGATGGCGTTGCGCAAAATCGCGCGCGGCGATGGCCACCGCCACCGCGGCCAGCAATGCTGCCAATAGCGCCACCAGGTTCAGAAACTTCTCGGCCCGATCGAGCGTCTGCCGCATCTCAGGGCGGCCCGATTCGAGCGACTCGACGCGCATGCCGCGCTGGCCCTCGCCCTTGATCTTGGCGCCCGCCCACTGCGTGAAATCGCGGATGCGGGCCTCGGCCCCTGCGGGCGCCGCCAACGCCAGCCGGTACGTGACGCGGCTGGCGGGCTGAACGAGACCGGTGGCGGGCAGATCGTCTTCGTGCAGCATCACCCGCGGGGCAAACGAGAGGAACCCCGCCCCCCGATCCGGCTCGACGACGATCACCTTGGCCAGCTTCAAGCGGGCATCGCCCAACAGCAGGGCATCACCCAGCCGCACGCCCAGCGCATCGAGCACCGCCGCATCCGCCCACACCTCGCCCGGGGCTGGCCCGGCCTGGACGTTGGCTTCGGCACCCTCCGCTTGAACCGTGAGGCTGCCGCGCAGCGGGTAACCCGTGCTCACCGCCTTCACCGCCACCAACCGGCTGGCGCCGCCCTGTTCATCCGTCGCCCGGGCCATGCTCGGAAACGCGGCGGTACGCGCTGCCCGCAAGCCGATCTGGCGCGCATGGGCCTCGAACTCCGGCGGCACCGGATGGTCGCTGCTGATCACCGTGTCGCCGCCCAGCAATTGGGCCGCATCACGGGTGAGGCCGGCCTGAAGCCGATCGGCAAAGAAGCCGACGGCCGACAGCGCGGCCACAGCCAGCATCACGGCCACCAGGACGAGGCGCAGCTCGCCGGCCCGGAAGTCACGCAGGGCCTGCTGCGCCGCCAGGCGCCAGACGGATATCTCGCGGGCGGGAGTGGTGCTCGAAGCAATCATGGCCGGCACGGTACACCGAAAGGCGCTCCCGAGCGGCCCGTGGGGCCGGCGCTGCGGCCGTCAATCGCCCCGGCGTTGAACGCTGCGTGCAGTCCCGTCGAAATGCGGCCGACCTGGTCGGTGCTTGAATCGATGGCATGGACACCCAGACCTTGCTGCCGTCGCTCTACATCTCCCATGGCTCGCCGATGACCGCGCTCGATGCGGGCGAGGCAGGCACCTTCTGGCGCCGTCTCGGCCCGGCCATCACCGCCACCTTCGGCGCACCGCGCGCCATCCTCGCGGTCTCGGCCCATTCGCTCACCCGCGAGCCGGTGCTGCTGGCGGCGCCCCGCCATGAGGCCATCTACGATTTCTCAGGCTTCCCGGATGCGCTCTACCAGCTGCGCTACGACGCACCCGGCGCGCCCGCCCTGGCGGGGCGGGTGGCCGAGCTGTTGCGCGCCGCGGGGCTGCCGGTCCACACCGAGCCCGCGGGCGGCATGGACCACGGCATCTGGACCCCTCTTCGTTCCATGTTCCCCCGGGCCGACATCCCGGTGCTGCCCTTGGCCTGGCCGCCGATGTGGTCGCCCGCGCAGCTGTTTCGCCTGGGCCAGGTCCTGGCGCCGCTGGCGGCCGAGGGCGTGCTGGTGATGGGCAGTGGCGCCATCACCCACAACCTGCGCCTGTTCGCCAGCGGGCGCGGCGAGGTGGATGCGCCGGAGTATCCGCAGAGCGCCGCTTTCCGAACCTGGGTGGAGCAACAGGCGCGATCGGGCGGCTGGCCCGCTCTGCTGGATTACCGCGCGACCGCCCCGCACGCTGCCTACATGCATCCCACCGACGAGCACTGGTTGCCCTTCTATGTGGCCGCCGGAGCGGCCGAGGCCAACGGAGCGCAGGCCCGGGGCGTGCGGCTTCACAGCAGCGTGACGTACGGGCACCTGGGCATGGACGCCTACGCCTTCGGGGCCACCGCGCCTCAACTGGCCGCGGCCCTCGAAGCCGAACCAGCCCCGGCCTGAGCCTCGCCCGTCCAGCAGGCGAAGGCCCGGCGCACGCAGGCGTGGGCATCGGTGCGGTCATCGGTCTCGATCACCGCATGGTGGGCCACCACCACCCGCTCGAACGGCCAGGCCAGCACGCGCTCCACGCTGCGACGCACGGCTTCAAGATCGCGCACGAGCCAGCGCACGGTGCGAGGCACCGCCAGGCCGTCGCGAACGCCAGTGGCCCTGGCATACACCTGCGCAGACCACGCCAGCGTGGCCGGCCACCACTGCAGCAGATCGGTGACGATCAGCGTGCGGGTCGGCCGGTGGAACCACACCGTCTCGTTGCCATACGGAATGCCTTCGAACAAGGTCCACTCCAGGTCGGCCGCCCAGGGGGCCTCCAGCGACGGCGGCAACGGCTGCATCGCGGCGACATCCGGCCGCTTCTCGGCCAGGCCTGGCGCACCGTAAACGCGGGCATGCGGGAAGGCCTTGATGGCCTCCGACAGGAACAGGTGGTGGGTCTTGCTGGGAGCGACGATGTGCCGCACCGGTCCCAGGCGCTGCAACGCCTGGGCCAGCATGGGCGACAGCGGGACGGGTGAGTGCAGCCACAGGCCGCCGTCGGCCAAGCGCACGATCGTCATGCGTGTGGTGAGCGGCAGGCCATTGACCTTGAAGTCGTGCGGCACGTGCCAAAGCTGGTCCGCCAAGGGATGGATCATGGGTACGAGATGAGGCTGAACGATGGACGCAGCATCGTGGAGGAGCGCCTGGCCGTCTTGGACGATTTCGACATCCGGCGCGGCGGCGCTGGGATGGGCCGGACATGGATAGACTGCGCGCCGATGCCTTCTCCCGGACTTTCCGCAGCGCCCACGCGGCTGTGGCTGCCGCCGCTGGCGCTGGCCGGCTGCGTTCGCGGCGTCATGCTGCGCGACACCACCTCGGCAGCCCTGCCGCCCGAGCGGCGCTTCAACCACTACCCCGCCTCGCCGTTGTGCACCATGAGTTGGTGGTTCGCGGGAACGGGCGAGTGGCTGGCCCCTGGCGCGGTGCCCTCGCTGGATTCGCCACGCACGACGAGCGAGGCACGCATCACCTTCGCCGGGCCGCACACCCATCCCACCATCTCTTGGAACCCGGGGCCCGCCCGCGGGATGATGCTGCTGCTCATGCCCGACGCGGTGCAACGTCTTGCCGGCGTGGACCCGCGCCAGTGGGTGAACCGCGTCGTTCCGGCAGAAGACGCCCTGCCTGCGGACTGGATGACCCTCGGCCATGCCGTGCTGCAAGCCGCCGACGACGATCGCCGCATCGCGCTGATCGAAACCTTTTTCGCCGAGCGATGGTCCACCGTCCGCGAACAGGCCACCTCACATCGCTACCGCGACTGGGCCGAAGCGCTGGCCCTTCGTGCCGCCACCACCCGCACCGGCCGCAGCCTGCGGCAGATCGAACGCCGGGTGCGCGACTGGGCTGGCCTGCCGCTGCGCGAGCTGCGTGGATTCGGGCGGGCGGAACGCGCGTTCTTCGAGGTGATCGCGGCCTCCGAGACCGGCGACCTCAGCTGGTCGGCCCTCGCGGTGGACACCGGCTACTTCGACCAATCGCACCTGAGCCGCATCTCGCGCCGCATCACCGGCTTTCCTCCCGAAGAACTGCGCCGCCGCATTGCCGAGGACGAGGGATTCTGGGCCTATCGCGTGTGGCAGTGAGCGCCTGCCAAGCCGCAGCGAACCAGGTCGCTCGAACCCATCAGCCCTGAAAGCACCAGGGCTTGTCATCCGCCCGTCATCCGGCCTTCAACGCAGCGTCACGGTCGCTGCCTAGCCTCTCGCTACTGCCATGCCGCCACCTTGTCGTACGGCGGCGCAGACCCATCACACAGGAGCGAGATCCATGAAGTTGAAGACCCTGGCGCTGGCCGCCGCGATGACGCTGGCCCTGGCGGCCGCTCAAGCTGCCACCGGCCCGAGCAGCAGCCAGTCCCCCTACCTCGTCCCCACCGCCAGCGGTGTGTCCGTCACCTCGATCCTCACGGTGGGCGACGCCGCCGTCAACGGCTACAAGATGGTCGGCATTCCCGACGGCCTGGGCGCCTATGACAACAACGACGGCACCTTCACCGTCACGATGAACCACGAGATCGGTAACACCTCGGGCGTGACCCGCGCGCACGGCAGCATCGGTGCTTTTGTCTCGAAGTGGGTCGTCCGCAAGAGCGACTTGAAGGTGCTCTCCGGCCAGGACATGGTGCAGTCGGCCGCCGACGTCTACACCTGGGACACGACGACGAACGCCTGGGTCGCCGGCACCACCGCCTTCGCTCGCACCTGCTCGGCCGACATGGCCGACCCGGGCGCCTACTGGAACCCGAAGACCAAGAAGGGTGCCCGCACCGCCCGCATCCACCTGAACGGTGAAGAGAACGGCGTCGAAGGCCGCGCCCTGGCCTGGGTGATGGGTGAAGCCGGTGCGCCGAACACGGTGTGGGAGCTGCCGTCGCTGGGCCGCTTCTCGTTCGAGAACGCCGTCGCCAACCGGGTGAAGCAGGACAAGACCGTCGTCGTCGGCACGGATGACTCTTCGGTGGAAGGCCAAATCTACGTCTACGTCGGCGAGAAGCAGGCCACCGGCAACGTGGTGCAGAAGGCCGGTCTGCACGGCGGCAAGCTGTACGCGATCAAGGTCACCGGCAACCAGAACGAAGACACCAGCGACCAGCCCTTCGGCGCCGCCGCCGATGGCAGCTTCACGCTGGTCGACGTGACGCCCACCGCCTACGGCAACGGCAGCGGTCTGGCATTGAACACGCAGACGGTGGCCGCAGGCGGCACCAACTTCATGCGTCCGGAAGACGCCGGCTGGGACAGCAAGCGCCCGACGGTGCTGCACGTGGCCACGACCTCCAGCAGCACCGGCCGTTCGCGGATCTGGGAATTCACGTTCACCGACATCGCCAACCCAGAGTTGGGCGGCACGGTGCGCGTGGCCGGTGATGGCGGCGCCAACGGTGCGGTGTTCCAGATGGCCGACAACCTGACGACCGACAAGAAGACCGGCCACGTGATCTTCGAAGAAGACGTCGGCAACAACCCCCGCCTGGGCAAAGTGTGGGGCCTGAACCCGACGACCGGCGCGTTGGTCGAACTGGCTGCCCATGACCCGGACCGCTTCATCACCGGCGCGGCCAACTTCCTGACCCAGGACGAAGAGGCCTCCGGCATCATCGATGTCAGCGACCTGTTCAAGAACGTGCCGGGCTATGACGTGAAGACCACGCGTTACTACCTGCTCGACACCCAGGCTCACTACCCGATCGCCGGCGAAGCGGTCGAAGGCGGCCAGCTGCAGTTGCTGGCTGTGCCCGTGAAGCTGGTCAACAAGTAAGGCCTCCCCCGGCAGGCGCCTTCTCCTCGATCGGCACTGGCCGGCCACCCGCAAGGGGGCCGGCCTTTTTTCTCTGCGGGTCGCGGTCGATGTCGGGTTACCCCTCGACGCAAACTCGTCGTTGCGAACCGCCCTGCTCCGGCGCATCGTGCGCGGCGACGCCGTGGGCGGGTCGGCACCCGGTTCCTGCGCGACATGGCGCGCCCTCACCGGGCTCGCGTCACCTTCTCGCGTCGCTCGGCCCCGGCGTCTTAACCACAAGGAGACCCCCGGTGAAGAAGCAAAGAAATGGCTTCCAGAAAGCCTGGTTGATGTCGGCAGTCCTGGCCGTCGTCGGTGGCGGGCTGCCGCCCTTCGCGCAGGCCGTGCCCGCAGGCAACGGCGTGATGCAGGGGCAAGGCTTCGATGCCTGCACGGCCCCATCGACATCGACGATGCAGAAGTGGTGGACCGACACCCCGTGGTCGTGGATCGGTGTGTACATTGGCGGCAACTCGCGCGCGTGCAGCCAGCCGAATCTCACCGCCGCCTGGTTCAACACCACCTACGCCCAAGGCTGGCGGTTCAACCTGATCTGGGTCGGCCCGCAGGCCCCCTGCAGCAGCTTCGCGCACCGCTTCAGCTCGAACACCTCGACCGCGTACCAACAAGGCAAGGACGAAGCCGTCGCCGCCTACAAGGCCATCAAGGCCCTCGGCTTCGGCGATGGCCTGAACACCCCGGTCACCTACGACCTGGAGGCCTACCCCAACAGCAGCTCTTGCCGTGCCGCGGTGAAGTCGTTCATGCAGGGCTGGGTGGACCAGCTCGCGGTGGCGCCGGCACAGGTCTCGGGTGTCTACGGCTCGGCGTGCGCCTCGTACCTGAGCGACTTCGCTGCGATCACTCGCCCGCCGCGGTATGTGCATGCGGCCGATTGGGACCTCGACCACTCGACCTGGAACCTGTCGTGCATCAGTTCGAGCTATTGGGTCAACAGCCAACGATTCAAGCAGTTCCGCGGTGACCACAACGAGACCTGGGGCGGCGTCACCCTGAACATCGACAGCAACTGCGCCAACGGGCCGACCGCCTCGGGCGGGCACCTGTTCCCGAACAGCTCGTGCATCGCGAAGTGATCGCCAAGCGGCCGCCAAGCGACCGCGGACCGCCGGACAGCGGTACCCAGCTTTCGGGACACCCACCCCAACGAGATACAAGGAGTCGTCGAGATGATCAACCCCAGAATCACCCTGCTCGCCTGCTTGGCGTTCAGCCCTTTGAGTGGCCTGGCCGACCAGTCCAACCCCATCGTCGCCTGGCTGGACGAACCGGCCTGGGCGGCTGAGCCGGCAGATGCCACCGGCCCTCTCACCGAGAGCACCCCGGCACCGTGCCGACAAGCCGACCTCGATCTCACGCTCGGCACGGCCGGCGCGTACCACGGGCGTGCGACCCAAGAGCTGCTGCTGCGCAATACATCAAGCGCTCCCTGTTCGCTGCCAGATGCACCGGCCGTCGAGCTGGCGCAGGCCATGGGCTGGCAAGCCATTGAAACGAAGGCCGATCAAGTGGGCGGGTCCGCGCTGGTGCTGGCGCCCCGCGCCACGGTGGGGGTGCTGCTCGGCACGCCCGGGGCCTGCGACGCCACCCTGCGTGAGGACCGACGCGTGGTGCGACGCCTGCGCGTGCTGGCACCCGGCGGCGGCGCACTGCATACCGACGGCGCGCACGTCGACACGACCTGCGGCCCCGCGGCGCTGATGCGTGTCGACCTGCATGCACCTGCCAGAGCAACGGCACCGGCAGGCCTGGGCGCCTTGACCGCAGAGCTGACAGCCCCCCGAACGGCCCATGCCGGCGCGACGGTGGACTACCTGGTGACCCTGCGCAACCCCACCGGCACGCCGGTGGACTTGTCCACCTGCCCGAGCTATGAGCAGGTGCTCAACACCGATTCGTCACGCGAAGCGGGTCGCTGGCGGCTGAACTGCGCCGGTGCCGGAGGCCGAATCCCGGCCCATGGACAGGTGCAGTTCGCCATGCGCGCTCTGGTGCCTGCATCATCACTCGCCTCCGGCGGCGTGAAGCTCAGTTGGCAACTGGCCGGCGGCCCCACCGCCGGCACCGTCGTGCCGTTGCGCTGAGGCCCATGTCGTCAACCTGCCGGCAACAGCACACTGCTGCCGGTGGTCGCGCGAGCCTCCAGGTCTCGGTGGGCACGCGCCGCGTCGGCCAGCGGATAACGCTGGTCGATGCGAATCGTCACCGCGCCCGAGGTGACGACCGCGAACAAATCGTCGGCCATCGCCTGAGTGCGCTCACGGGTGGCGATGTGGGTGAACAGCGTGGGCCGCGTCACGTAGGCCGAATTCTTTGACAGCACACCCACGTCCAGCGGCGCCGGCTTGCCCGAGGCGCTGCCAAAGTTCGCCAAGAGGCCGAAGGGGGCGAGGCAGTCGAGCGACTTCATGAAGGTGTCCGCGCCAACCGAGTCATAAACCACCTTCACGCCCACCCCCTGCGTGATCTCCTTGACCCGGGCCACGAAGTCTTCGCGCTGGTAGTTGATGGTGTGCGCCGCACCGTGGTCGCGGGCCAGCGCGCACTTCTCGTCGCTGCCCGCCGTGCCGATCAACTGCAACCCAAGCGCCCTCGCCCATTGGCAGGCGATCAGACCCACGCCGCCGGCCGCCGCGTGGAACAGCACGTGATCACCGGCCTTCAGGCCGCCTTGCGGGAGCGTCTGCCGCAGCAGGTACTGCACCGTCAACCCCTTGAGCATCATCGCGGCCCCGGCCTCGAAGCTGATGGCATCGGGCAAGCGCACGACGCACTTGGCCGGCATCACGCGGCGCTCGCAGTAGCTGCCTGGCGGGTTGCTGGCATAGGCGGCGCGGTCACCCACCACCAGATGCGTGACGCCCTCGCCCACGGCCTCGATCACACCGGCGCCCTCCATCCCCAGCTGCAGCGGCAGCGCGTTGGGGTACAGCCCGGTGCGCTGATAGACATCGATGAAGTTCAGGCCCACCGCTTCATGGCGGATCCGGATCTCTCCCGGCCCCGGCTCACCCACCTGTGTCTCCACCAGTTTCAGCTGCTCGGGCCCGCCGAAGGCGGCGATCTGGATGGCACGGCTGGGCAAGGTCATCGTCGGTTCCTCGGGCGGGGTGTGAACAGTCGGGTATCGTGCCAGCCTTCCGATCTGGTGTCTCGGCGCGGCCGCGACAGCCCCACACCCCGCCCCGAGATGAGTCACGCTCTCACGCCCCGCCTGGCTTTTCTGCTGACGCTGCCCCCCTTGCTGTGGGCGGGCAATGCGGTGGTGGGCCGACTGGCGGTGGGCGCGGTGCCGCCCATCGCGCTGAATTTCAGTCGCTGGCTGCTGGCGTTCGTGCTTCTGTGGCCACTGGGCCGCCAGGCGCTGGCGAACCGGCAGGCGCTGGCCAGCCGCTGGCGCTACCTCGCACTGCTGGGCCTTCTGGGCATGGGCAGCTACAACGCTTTGCAGTACATGGCCCTGCACACCTCCAGCCCGCTGAATGTGACGCTGATCGCCGCCAGCAGCCCGGTCTGGATGCTCGGCTTCGGCTCGCTGCTCTACGGCGTCCACCCCAGCCGACGCGAGCTCGGTGGCGCGGTGCTGTCGCTCATCGGCGTGGCCTTGGTGATCGCCCGGGGGCAGCCGTCTCGCCTGGCCGAATTGCAGTTCGTGCCCGGCGATTTGCTGATGCTGCTGGCGATCGTGAGCTGGGCCTTGTACAGCTGGTTGCTGGCGCGGCCACCGGCGCACATGCAGGGCAGCCAGCGTCCCGACTGGGACTGGGCCGGCTTCCTGCTCGTGCAGATCAGCTTCGGCCTGCTGTGGAGCGGCGGCATGGCGGGCATCGAGGCGGTGGTCTCGAATGACGCGCATTGGCATTGGACACCCTGGGTGCCCGCGCTGCTGGTGTACGTGGCCATCGGCCCGTCGCTGGTGGCCTACCGCTGTTGGGGTCTCGGCGTGTCCACCGTCGGGCCGTCCATCGCGGCGTTCTTCGGCAACCTCACGCCGGTGTTTGCCGCTGTGTTGTCGACCGCGCTGCTGGGCGAGGCCCCCCACTGGTACCACGGTGCGGCGTTTGCGTTGATCGTGGCGGGCATCTGGCTCTCAGCCCGAGGCCGCGGTTGAGCCATGGCCTCGGCATGCTCGCCACCCGCCCGCGGCTGGAACGAGGGAACCCGTTTCCGGGCGCTAAGCTCTCACCACTTTCACCACCTTCCGATCGCGAGAAAACCATGCTGACGCTGAACCGCCGCCTGTGGCTGGCCGCCACCCTCGCCACGGCCCTGGCCGCCCCCGTCGCCCAGGGCGCCACCGGCCCCTACGACGAAAGTGCCGATGCGCACAAAGACGTGCAAGCCGCGTTCGACGCGGCAGCCAAGGCGCAGCGGCCGGTGCTCGTCATTTTTGGCGCCAACTGGTGCGGCGACTGCCGGGCTTTGGACACGGCATTGAAGGCGCCCGCGAACGCCGAGCTGATCAAGAAGGAATTCGTCATCGTGAAGGTGGACGTCGGCAACTTCGACCGCCACCTCGACATTGCCGAGCGCTACGGCAACGCCATCAAAAAGGGCATCCCGGCCGCGGCGGTGGTGTCGCCGCAGCAGCAGCTCCTCTACACCACCAAAGGTGGCGAGTTGGCCAACGCCCGCAAGATGAGCGACACCGGCGTCTACGATTTCTTCCGCGGCATCGTGGCCTCGGCGAAGACCGCCACCCCCGAGGCCACGGCCAAGTGACCACCTCGGCCTCGGCGGAATCGCCAGCCAGCGTGCTGGCGTTCTGGTTCGGCGACGCGCCCGAGCGGGCGGCCACCGATCCGACACGCGCCAAGCTGTGGTGGTCCAAGCAGCCCGCCGTCGACGCGCAGATGCGCGAACGCTTCGCCGGCCTGGTGGACGACGTGGGGGCGGGCCTGCTCGATGGCTGGGCCCACACGGACCTGGGCCGATTGGCGCTGATCCTGGTGGCCGACCAGTTCAGCCGCAACATCCACCGCGGCACGCCTCGGTCTTTCGGGCTCGACCCGCTGGCGCGCCAGTGGACGTTGCACGGTCTGGAGAGCGGTGCCTTCGAGGCGCTGCTGCCCATCCAGCGCCTGTTCGCCTACATGCCGCTGGAGCACTCCGAATCGCTGGAGCACCAGGACCGCTGCGTCGCCTTGATGCAGGGCCTGCGCGACCGTGCCACGCCCGAGGAGGCTGCCACCTTCGCCAGCTATGCCGACTATGCGGAGAAGCACCGCGCCGTGATCCAGCGCTTTGGTCGCTTTCCCCACCGCAACGCCATCCTGGGCCGCGACAGCACGGCGGAGGAGCTCGCCTTCCTGCAGACCCCGGGCTCGTCGTTCTGACCTGCCTGCGCCCCCACCGCCATACCTGACACACCCTGGCAGTTGAGCCGGTGATCATGGGGCGATGAATCCCCGATTGATCGAGATCCGCGCCTACCGGCTCCACCCTGGCGAATCGGCTGCCTTCCATGCGCTGGTGTCCGGCACGGTGATGCCGATGCTGCAAGGCGTGATGGACGTGGTGGCCTTTGGGCCTTCCCCGCACGAGCCCGACGGCTACGTCCTCGTCAGGGCATTTGACGATCTGGCGGACCTGCAGGCACGCCAGGACGCGTTCTACGGCAGCGAAGCCTGGCGACAAGGCCCGCGCGAGGGCATCGTCTCGCGCATCGCAAGCATGCTCAACACGGTGTTGTGGCTGTCGCCTGAAGCCATCCATGACATGCGGCGCCTGAACGTTTCACGGGATTGATCGCCGCGCCGGCGGTGGTAGCGTGACGGACCGAGCCCCGGCGCATGAGGACGCCGGCCGTGAAGACAAGCGTTCATCCGTTCCATGCATCCGTTCTCCCACCACTGCGAAACGATCACGCCCGGCCGAATCAGCCGCTACGCGCTGAATGAAGGCGGCCAGCCGCTGAGCTACCGGCGTACCCTGGATCTGCTCGCCGACGACGCCGGCTTTCGCCGCTACCTGAGCCAAGTGCTGGCCGATCACAGCTTCACCTCGTTTCGCTGGGAGACGCCCCCCATCACCCATGCCACGATCGACCGCCCGTTCGAGTTCGTGGTGATCAACGACCCGTTCATCGACATGCCCCCCGAGCCCGAGGTGTTCGGCGAGCACTTCGGCGGGGCGAATCGGCAGCAACCGGTGGTCGCGGTGCCCAACCTGGGCCGCACCGCGACGCTGGTGGTGCCACGTCAGCTCGACGAGCAGTGCGCCTACCCGCATCTGGCCGCCTTCGTGCGCACGGCGCCCGAAGACCAGCTGCATGCGCTGTGGCAACGCGCGGCCCAAGAGGCCAGGGCCCAGCTCTCCGACCGCCGGATGTGGATCAGCACCGCCGGCGGCGGCGTGGCGTGGCTGCACGTGCGCCTCGAAGGAACGCCGAAGTACTACGCCTACCGCCCGTACGCCGAGGCGGCTTGACCGGTGCGGCCCGACCTCTCTCGGCCCGTCAATAGGTGCCCGGGTACAGGCCCCCATCGAGCAGCCAGTTCTGCCCGGTGATGAAGCCCGCGTGCGCGCTGCAGAGGAACGCGCACGCTGCCCCGAATTCGTCGGGGGTGCCGTAGCGTTGGGCCGGCACGGCCAGGCGGCGCTGGTCCCACACCGATTCGATCGGCCGGCCCTGCGACGCCGCCGCCGCTTGCACCGTCTTGCGCAGGCGATCGGTGTCGAAGGGGCCCGGGAGCAGGTTGTTGATCGTGACGTTGCGCCCCGCCAACCTTGGCTGACGCGCCAGGCCGGCCACAAAGCCGGTGAGCCCACTGCGCGCCCCGTTGGAGAGCCCGAGCGTGTCGATGGGCGCCTTGACTGCGGCCGACGTGATGTTCACCACCCGTCCGAAGCCGCGCTGCGCCATGGAATCGACCGTGGCACGGATCAGCGCGATGGGCGTCAGCATGTTGGCGTCCAGCGCGGCGATCCACTGATCGCGTTCCCAGTCGCGAAAGTCACCCGGGGGCGGTCCGCCGGCGTTGTTGATGAGGATGTCGACCTGGGGCGCCGCGGCCAGCGCGGCGGCCCGCCCTTCGTCGGTGGTGATGTCCCCGGCCACCGGGCGCACGGCGACCTCAGGGTTCAGCTGCCGCAACTCGGCGGCCGTCTCATGCAGCGCGTCCAGGCCCCGCGCCACGATCACCACGTTCACGCCCTCGGCGACCAGCGCCTTGGCGCAGCCCTTGCCCAGCCCCTTGCTGGCGGCGCAGACCAGCGCCCACTTGCCCTTCAAACCCAGGTCCATCACCACTCCTCGATCAGGGCCCATGGCCCTTGCTCACGGCACCTTTCGGGCGCCTCGGTTGTCAGTCGGCGTTCGGTTGCAGCAGATCCCACAGGTTGCCGTACAGGTCTTCGAACACGGCCACCTGGCCATAGGGCTGCACCACCGGCGGCTGCACGAAACGCACCCCCTTGGCCGCATAGGCCGCGTGGTCGCGCTGCAGATCGTCGGTGTAGAGAAACAGGAACACCCGCCCGCCGGTCTGGTTGCCGATACGGCCCGCCTGCTGTTCATTGCTCGCCTGCGCGAGCAGCAACCTCGTCTCACGTGCCCCCGGCGGCGCGACCACCACCCAGCGCTTGTTCTGCTCAGGCACGGGCGTGTCTTCGACCAGGGTGAAGCCCAGCGCATCCACATAGAAGGCCAGGGCCTCGTCGTAGTCGCGCACGACCACCGACATCAGTCCGATGCGCTGGCGCGTCATCGGCGCACCTCGCGCAGTGAAGCCACCAGAAGGCCGACGCCGAGTGCCCCCAACGTGGCACCCGCCACGCGCCCGATCCAGCCTCGCTGGGCCGCGTAGCTCGCCTGCACACGGCGGCGCGAAAACACGTAGGCGAGTCCCAGGTGCCAGGCCGCCGCATTGCACACGATCAGCAGCACCGCGGCGGCGAGCATCACCGACCCCGGCTGGGCCGGCAAGGCGGTGGAGAACACGCTGCCGAAGAAGAGTGCCGACTTGGGATTGGACAGGTTGGTCAGCAGCCCCAATCGGTAGGCCCGCCACCCACCCATCGGTGGGGCCGCGGCGGCTGTGGGGGACGACGTGCTGCGCCACAGCCGGCTGGCGATGTACAGCAGGTACAGCGCACCCGCCCACTGCAAGCCCAGGCGAATCGCCGGAAACGCCGCAAACAAGGCGTGCACCCCCAGCACCGCCGCGCTGGACCAGATGGCCGCCCCGGTTGCCACGCCAAGCGCGGCCTGGGTCGCCCCGCGGGTCTGCCCGCTCGCGGCAAGCTGCGAGATCAGCAGCACGTTGGCGCCCGGGGTGATGAGGGCCGCCATGTGCAACAGCCAGATGGTGAGCAGGGTCGAGAGCATCGGTTTCAGGCCTCCTGGAAATCCAAGTCTGCGATCCAGTATCGCCGTCGGCGCTCCAGCCGGGCAGCCTCTTCCTCGCCGTCGAAGTTCGCCGTGGCATGGCGCAGCAGGCTGGCGGGCACGCCCTCGAAGGCATTCACGTTCACCACGGCGTAAAGCCGATCGTCGAGCCTACAGCTGACGACAGGTACCACGCCGCAGCGGGTGCACACGTGAAAGTCCGCCGTGCGCGTACCGAATGCGTAGGTCGAGACCAGCCCGGCCTCTTGCACCGCCACCCGAAGTGAGCCGGTGGCGCAGGACGTCCACACGCCACCGTGCTTGACGCAGAAACTGCAGCTGCAAGCCCGAGCCGGGATCTCAGCCGGCTCAGGCAACCAGTTCAACTTGAACGACAGGTTGCCGCAATGGCAGGCGCCGTGAATCAGCATCGGATCTCCTCCATGACAGTGCGAAGGCGAGCTGCATCCGCAGGCGCCGTTGACAGCGGCCCCGTTGACAAAGGCCCCATCAACGGGACCGCGCCAGGAGCCACACGCCGGTGAGCACGAGCACCGTGCCCGCCATCAGCCACAACGTGAACGGCTCATGCAGGAACACCACGCCCATCGCGATCGTGCTCATCGGGCCGATCATGCCCGCCTGCGAGGTGAGGCCGGGCCCGATGCGCTCGATGGCCATCATCACCATCCACACCGGTGCCACGGTGCAGGCGGTGGCGTTGAGCAGCGACAGCCACAACACCGGCTCGGGCACCAGCGCGGCCGACAGCGGCTGAGTGATCAGGAAGTGGCCGATGCAAAAGCCGCTCGCCACACAGCCGGCCCAGCCAGCCAGCCAGCCGCATCGAGCCCAGCCGTTGCACCCACTCGCCACTCAGGACCAGGTACACCGCATAGCTCACGGCGCTGCCGAAAACCAGCGCCGCACCGGCGAAGACGCCTTCGCCCTCGAGCTTCAATTCCTGCCCGAACACCAGCACCACGCCGGCATAGCTCACCGCCAAGGCCAAGCCCTGGGTGCGGCTCACCTTCTTGCCCAAAAACAAGGCCGACAGGCCCAGCACGATGGTGGGATTGAGGTAAAGAATCAGGCGCTCCAGGCTGGCACTCACCAGGGCCAGCCCCATGAAGTCGAGCAAGCTGGCGAGGTAGTAGCCCGAGAAGCCCAGGCCCACGAGCGCCACGAGTTCTCTTCGCGTCAGCGGCGCCTTGCCGCGGCCAGCCCACCAGGCCATCAGCGCGAACAGCGGGCCCGCGAACAGCATGCGGTACATGATCAACGTGACCGGGTCGACCCCGTGGCGGTATGCCAGCTTGACGATCACCGCCTTGCCGGAAAAGGCGATCGATCCGCACAAGGCCAGGGCGAGGCCGGGCCAGCGCTGCGGCACGATCGCGGCATCAGCGGCGGGATGCGCCGCACTCATCGATACGCCGTCATGCGGCACCACCTGCAGAGGCCAGTCGCACCGACCGTCGGGCGCCCTCGTCTTCCAGCGGGTTGCGTTGAAGGCCCCATTCATGGTCGAAGACTTCGAAGCCCACCGATTGGTAGATGCGGATGGCGACATCATCGGGGTCGGCGCACATGATCAGCTCGGTCAGGCCCCAGCGCTCGAAGCCCCAGCGGCTGACGGCTTGCACCAGCGCTCGGCACAGCCCCCGCCGGCGCCAGCGCGGATGCACCAACACGTTCTGAAAGCGGCCCAGCGCGCCATCGCGCAGCAACCCGCAATCCGCCACCAGCTCGTCGCCGCACCACAGGCCGAACCAATCGCCCAGCCCCGCCGCGTGAACCTGGGCGAATCGATGCATCTGCGCCTCGCGAAACCGGCGATAACCTTCAGGCTCATGGCCCTGCGGATCGGCCGACTGCAAGGCCACGAAGCGAGGAATCTCGCGGTCGAAATCGATGGGGCGCAGCTGCGGCGCGGGTTGAAGCTCGGGTGCCGGCCAGCTGCGAAGCTGATCCGGCCGAAGCCGCAGCGTGGCCGTCTCGACGAACTCAAAGCCGGCATCCAGCCAGGCCGAGACCACGCCAGGATCAGGCACGGCGCTGTTGACCGCGATCGCCACATGCCGCACGCCCGGCCGGCCGAGGGCCACTTCCTCTTCGAAGCGCCGCAGCCAGTAGGGCAGATCGGCGTTCGAAGGCGTCTCGGGGATCATCAGGCAGTTGCCCCAGTAGAAGCCTTCGTTGCTGGGGGTACGAACCACCACGCAATCGTCGCGCTCAATGACTTCGCCGCCCACCCGGTGCAGCAGGAAGTCGGTGCGCCAACCGGGGCGAAAGTCCTTCACGCGCATGGTGGTGCCCCCCGCGCTCAGAACCCGACGGCTGCGCCATCGCGACGAGGGTCGCTGGCAGCGGCGTAACCTTCCACCGCGGGATCGCCCTGACGCCAGATGAACTGGCCGGCGCCGAAATCCATGTAGCTGTCGTCCAGGCCCTCGACCTGATGGCCCAGCGCCTGCAGGCCGGCCAGGGTGTCGCGCCGCATGTGGGGCTCGACGTTGATGACCCGGCCCTGGTTGAAGCGCCAGCGCGGAGCATCGCACGCCGCCTGAGGGTTCTGGTGGTAATCGAGCATGCGCACCAGCGTCTGCAGGTGCCCTTGCGGTTGCATGTTGCCGCCCATCACGCCGAAGCTCATCTGCGGCTCGCCGTCGCGCATCAGGAAGGCCGGGATGATGGTGTGGAACGGTCGCTTGCGGGGCGCGACGATGTTCGGGTGCGAGGCATCGAGCGTGAAGCCATTGCCGCGGTTCTGCAGGCTGACACCGAACTCAGGCACCACCACGCCGGAGCCAAAGCCCATGTAGTTGCTCTGGATGAAGCTCACCATCATGCCGCTCTCGTCGGCGGCGGTGAGGTAGATGGTTCCACCGCGCACCGGGTTGCCGGCATGGAAGTCCTGCGATCGGCGCGGGTCGACCAGACGCGCCCGCTCGGCGAGGTAAGCGTCGTCGAGCAGATCATTCGCCTTCAGCGCCATGCTGCCCGGCTCGCTGACATGGCGATAGACATCGGCAAACGCGAGCTTCATCGCCTCGATCTGCAGGTGGGTGCTTTCGACGCCATCGGGGTCGAGGCTGCCGATGTCGAAGTGCCGCAGGATGCCGAGTGCGATCAACGCGGCGATGCCCTGCCCGTTCGGCGGGATCTCGTGCAGCCGATAGCCATGGCGATAGTCGATCTCGAGGGTCTCCACCCACTCGGGGCGGTAGGCAGCCAGGTCGTCTTCGCGCATCGCGCCGCCTTGCGCCTGCGCCTGCGCCGCGATGGCGGCTGCAATCTCGCCCCGGTAGAAGGCTTCGCCACGCGTCTGGCCGATCAGGCGCAGCGCGCGTGCCGCACCGGGGAACTTGAACAACTCGCCCACCTCGGGCGCCCGTCCGCGCGGCAGGAAGGTTTCGGCAAACCCAGGCTGCTGCACGAGCTCGGCGACGTGCGACGCCAGCGCCCATTTCTGCTGCACGATCACCGGTACCGCATAACCCCGCTCGGCGATCTCGGCGGCCGGCGCCATCAGATCGGCGAAAGGCAGCTTGCCGTAGCGCTCCGACAGCGCCGCCCACGCAGACACCGCCCCGGGGACGGTGACCGCATCCCACCCTCGCGTCGGCATCGATTCGCGGCCCGGGTAGCGCTGGCGAAAGTAGTCTGGTGTCCACGCGGCAGGCGCATGCCCCGAAGCATTGAGACCTTGCAGGCGCTGGCCGTCCCACACGATGGCAAACGCATCTGAACCCAACCCGTTGCTGCAAGGCTCGACCAGGGTCATCACGGCCGCGGTGGCCACCGCCGCATCCACCGCATTGCCACCGGCCGCCAGGATGCGCAGGCCCGCTTGCGCCGCCAGCGGGTGCGAGGTGGCGACCACGTTGCGCGCGAAGACCGGCATGCGGCGAGATGAGTAGCCGGTGGACCAGTGGAAATCGTGTCTCATGGTGGTGAGGACTGCGGTGGGGTGGAGGTGAGGATGGCGGTGGGCCGGGCGGGACGCGCGGCAGCCTGAAGACAGGCTGCACGAGTCTGCCACCAGAAGCTTGGGCGAACCTTTCCGTCAGGTGATGGCCGGCTTCTCGCCAGGGCAATACGCCTGGGCAATGCGCCAGGGCCATGCCGACGCGCCCCCCATGCTGCCCGGGGGTGGGTCAGCCGACGAGACGCTCCGCCACATAGCGCTTGACCTTGGGTGGCGAATCGCCGCGGTGGAACGCCAGGCGCTGCTCTCGCAGGCCGATGTCGGCCGCGGTGAAGCGCTCGAGCCGCCGCTGGTGTTCGACCCAGTTCTCGTCGACGAAGTACTCGACATAGCGCCCGGGCACCGAGGTGTCGCGCAGCAGCGCCCAGGTGAGCGCACCCTGACGCAGGCGGGCGCTGCGTGTCACCTGCATCACGTGAGCGAAATCTTCGGCCTGGGCCGGGTCGATCATGTATTCGACCGTCACCATCACCGGCCCATCATCGGGCGCCACGTTGATGGCGACCTCGGGCACGCTGGCGGGCAGCGCTGGCGTGAGGTCTTCGTCACCCGCCCCTTCCACCGACACGCGTCGGGTGATGAGCAGCGCGACTGGCCCGAAGATGGCCGCGGCGATCACGGCCGTGCGCACATCGGTGGCGCCAGCCACCTGGCCCCACAGCAGTGACCCCGCGGCCGAGCCCCCCATCAAGGCCATCTGGTAGATGGACATGCCGCGCGCGCGCACCCAATTGGGAAGTGCCAGCTGGGCGGAGATGGTCAGTGAATTGGCGGTCGAGATCCACGCCATGCCAGCGACCACCATGGCCGGGAGGGCCAGCCACATCTGCGGCGAGAAGATCACGACCAGGGACATCACGGCATGCACCAGCGTACCGGCTCGGACGAACTGGTCCCGGTTGAATCGAGCCCGCCAGCGCGGGAACAACAAGGCCGCCGTGATCGCGCCCGCCCCCAGGCAGGCCAGCATCACCGTGAAGGCCGCCGGGCCGCCACCGTGCAGGCCCTTGGCGATCAGCGGCAGCAGCGCCATCAGGGCGGTGGATTGCAGGAAGAAGAGAAAGATGCGCAGCAGCACCGCCTTCATGCGCGGCGACTGCATCACATGCTGCCAGCCGACCCGCATCGCGCCCACGAATCGCTCGCCAGGCAGCGCGCTCTGCTTGTGCTGCGATTTCCAGCGCAGGATCAGCGTGAAGGCCGCGAAAGCCAGGACAGCGTTCAGCACGAACACCCAGGCGCTCGAGGTGGCCGCGAGGATGGCGCCCGCCACCACCGGGCCCACGATGCGCGACAGGTTCATCGCCACACCGTTGAGGGCCAGCGCCTGCGGCATGTGGTGGCGCGGCACGATCTCCGGCACGATCGCCGCAAACACCGGCCAGCGCATCGCCAGGCCGATGCCGTTGGTGAAGGTCAGCGCGATCAGCAAGGGGGCTGTCAGCGCATCGGCCAGCGAGAGCACCGCCAACACCACGGCATTGAGGGCCACCCACAGCTGGGTGGCTGCGAAGTAGCGGCGCCGATCCAGGATATCGGCCAGCGCCCCGCTCGGCAGACCCAGCAGGAACACCGGCAACGTGGAGGCCGTCTGCACCAACGCCACGAGCACCGGGCTGGTGGTCAGCGTGGTCATCAGCCAGGCCGCCGCCACGTCGTTCATCCACATCGTGACGTTGGCGGCCAGCCAGGCCAGCCACAGCATGCGGAACACCGGCGTTGAAAACGGCGCCAGCGCTGAGGTGGCGTGCGAGGGGTCGGGGGCCGGGCCGTCCGCAGGCGTCGTCATTCGTATCGCTCCTTGCGGCCTGGCCTCACGCACCCACCGCCAAGGGGGCGCCGCCATCCGGGCCCGGCTCACCCAGGCCTGGATCGGGGCGCACCAGCATCACGCTGCTGAAGCCTTCATCCAGGCTTGGCGCTTCGAGGTGGTCGAAAACATGCTGGATGGCCTCGTCGCGGATACGCGCCAACCCGCGCCGCCCCGCGTTGCGTTCTCGGGCGAGGCCCAGGGGCGTATCGATCCACACTGCCGTCGCGGCGCAACCGACCTGGGCCGCGATCTGCAGCGCGCGCTGCCGATGGCGGCGCGACGGCAAGGGGCCATCGAAGAACACCGCTCGATCACCGTAGCGCGCGCCGTGGTGGGCGATCCAGGTGCTCTTGCCGGCGCCCTGGAGGCCAAAGACGATGTAGAGCCGCGCGGCCGCGCCGAGCGACCGCAAGCGCTGTTCGAGCTCGGCGTAGGCCCGTTCCCAAGCCTCGGCGACTTGCTCGCGCGTGACCTGCTCCGCCGTTTCGAGCGCCAGGTACTGGTCGGGGCCGATGTGGTGCAGCAGACTCATGGGGGTAGCAATGAACACGGCCCGCGCGAGCGGGCCGTGGCGTCAGTCGAGGCTGGGTTGCCGATGCGCACCGGCGGGGAATTCAGCGTCAATCATCCTGGAAAGCTTCTTCGCGCTTGGCCTTGATCGACGGCAGCATCACCACCAAGATCATCGCCGCAGCCGCCAGCAGCAGGCCGGCCGAGAGCGGGCGGGTGATGAAGGCCGTCCAGTCACCGCGCGACAGCAGCAGTGCCCGGCGAAGGTTCTCTTCCATCATCGGCCCCAGGATGAAGCCCAGCAGCAGCGGTGCCGGCTCGCACCCCAGCTTGTAGAAGCAGTACCCCACCAATCCAAACAGCGCTGCCACGTAGACATCGAAGTTGTTGTTGTTGAGCGTGTAGAGGCCGATGCAGCAGAACACCAGGATGGCGGGGAAAAGCAGGCGGTAAGGCACGGTGAGCAGCTTGATCCAGATGCCGATCAGCGGCAGGTTCAGGATCACCAGCATCAGGTTGCCGATCCACATCGAGGCGATCAGGCCCCAGAACAGCTCGGGGTTGCTGGTCATCACCTGCGGGCCGGGCTGGATGCCCTTGATGGTCATCGCACCGATCATCAACGCCATCACGGCATTGGGCGGGATACCGAGCGTCAGCATCGGGATGAAGCTGGTCTGCGCGCCAGCGTTGTTGGCCGATTCAGGGCCGGCCACGCCGCGGATGTTGCCCTTGCCGAAGGCTTCTTCGCCCGGGCGGCCTTTGGACTTCTTCTCGACGGTGTAGGCCGCGAAAGAGGCCAACAGCGCCCCACCACCGGGCAGCACGCCCAACAGGGAACCGAGCGTCGTGCCCCGCAGCACGGCAGGGAATGCGTCCTTGAAGTCTTGCCGGGTGGGCCACAGGCCCTTCACGTCCTTCGTGAACACCTCGCGGTGTTCGGCGGGCTGGCCCAGGTTGGCGATGATTTCGCCGAAGCCGAACACCCCCATCGCGATCGTGACGAAGCCAATGCCATCCGTCAGCTCGGGAATGTCGAAGCTGTAGCGTGGCACGCCGGAGATCACATCGGTGTTGATCTGGCCCAGCAGCAGACCCAGGATGATCATGGCGATCGCCTTGACCAGCGAGCCGGAAGCCAACACGACGGCGCCGATCAGGCCCAGCACCATCAGCGAGAAATACTCGGCCGGGCCGAACTGAAAGGCCAACTCGGTCAGCGGCGGCGCGAAGGCGGCGATGATCACCGTGCCCACGCAACCGGCGAAGAACGAGCCCAGGCCCGCGGCCGCCAGCGCTGCGCCGGCACGGCCCTTGCGGGCCATCTGATAGCCGTCGATCGCAGTCACCACCGAGCTCGATTCGCCCGGCACGTTGATCAGGATCGCGGTGGTCGAGCCGCCGTATTGCGCGCCGTAGTAGATGCCGGCCAGCATGATCAACGCGGGCGTCGCATCGAGCGAGTAGATCGAGGGCAGCAGCATCGCGATCGTCGCGACGGGCCCCAGGCCAGGCAGCACGCCGATCAGCGTGCCAAGGATGGCGCCGCCCAACGCATAGAACAGGTTGGTCAGCGTGAAGGCCGTCTGGAAGCCGAGGCCGAGGTTATGAAGGAGATCCATCGTGGTCTTTCCGTACTGCTCAGCCGCCGAAGACGGTCGGCCACAAGGGGATCGTGAGCTTCAGGCCCCACACAAACACCGCCCACGACATGGCCGTGAGCACCGCCGCGTTGATGAGGGAGCCCACCCAGGTGTGCTCGTCGCTGGCGTAGGACGACACCAGCACCAGCAACGGCAGCGAGATGAACATGCCCAGCCGAGGCAACGCAAAACCGAACAGCACCACCGAGCCGAGGATCACCGTCAGCGGCTTCCAGGCGAACGAGCCAATGGGCCGGCCATCGTCGGTTTCGATGGTGAGCGCCTCGAAGAGAATCATGCCGCCGAGGATGACAAGCAGCAGGCCCAGTCCGAACGGGAAGTAGGCCGGACCCGGACGTGCCGAGCTGCCGAAGTTGTAGTTCAGGGCACCGATGGCGAATGCGCCACCGACCACGATGAACATCAGCCCGGACCAGAAGTCCTTTTGGCTTTTCACTTTCACGGGCTGTCTCCTCGTCAAGAACGAAGGTGGATCAAGGGTTTGCAAAGGATTCTAGGGAGCGACCCCGCTGCAAACGCTGTGGAATACACGTAACGGCCGTTGCCCGGGCTTCCAGAGCCCACACCCCGACCGCCTCGGCGCTTCAGGCGAACGCGCCCCTCACCTGCCGGGCCTTGCCCGTCAGGCCCCCCGAGGGGGATGAGGAAACTGGGGGCGGCCCGGCGTTTCTTGATGAGCGCCCCCAAACCTGCCGGGCCTTGCCCCTCAGGCCCCCCGAGAGGGATGAGGAAACTTGGGGCGGCCCGGCGTTTCCTCATGCCCGCCGAGGCCGAACCGGGCTTCAGCCGGCGGTTTCGCTGTCCCAGCGCGGCGTGCAGCGCAGCACTTCTTCGAGGGTGGTGAGGCCCTGCGCCACCTTGGCGAGACCCGCCACGCGCAAGGGCTGCATGCCTTCGGTGACGGCCTGTCGGCGCAGCTTGGCGCTGTCCAGGTGCGGATGGATCGCCGACCGCGCCGGCTCGCTCATCATCATCAGCTCGTACAGCGCCGCCCGCCCGCGGTAGCCGGTGCCCCGGCATGCCGGGCAGCCCACCGCTTTGTGCGGCCGAATCGTGCCCGCCAGGCGCCACGGCGCCGCCAGAGACTGCAACGACTCCACCGACACCGCCGTGTCCGGCTGCTTGCAACTGGGGCAGAGCGTGCGCGTCAGCCGCTGCGCCAGCACACCGATCACGGTGGCAGTGATCAGGTAAGGCGGCACGCCCAGGTCGATGAGCCGGGTGATCGACGCCGGGGCATCATTGGTGTGAACCGTGGAGAACACCAGGTGGCCGGTCAGCGAGGCCTGGATGGCCATTTCGGCTGTCTCCAGGTCACGGATTTCGCCGACCATGATGATGTCCGGGTCCTGCCGCATCAGCGCCCGCAGCCCATCGGCAAAGCCCAGGTCGAGGGCCGGTTGCACCTGCGTCTGGTTGAACGCGGGCTCGACCATTTCGATCGGATCTTCCACCGTGCAGACGTTGACCTCTTCGGTGGCCAGCTTCTTCAATGTCGAATACAGCGTGGTCGTTTTGCCGGAGCCGGTGGGGCCTGTGACCAGGATGATGCCGTGCGGATGCTCGATCAGCTCTTTCCAGCGGCGAGCCTCGTCGGCCGAGAAGCCCAGCGCATCGAAAGGCTTGTCCACCGTGCCGGGGTCGAAGATCCGCATCACCACCTTCTCACCGAAGGCCGTGGGCAGCGTCGACAGCCGCATTTCAACTTCGCCACCGCCGCCGGGCACGTTGTCGGGGCGGCGGGTCTTGATGCGTCCATCCTGCGGGCGGCGGCGCTCGACCACGTCCATGCGGCCCAGCAGCTTGATGCGCGCCGTCATTGCCCCCATCACCGGCGCCGGCACCTGGTGAACCAGGTGCAGCACGCCGTCGATTCGGAAGCGGATGACGCCGGTGTCACGTCGCGGCTCGAGGTGGATGTCGCTGGCGCGCTGCTCGAAGGCGTATTGCCAGAGCCAGTCGACGATCTGAACCACGCCCGAGTCGTTGGCATCGAGCGCGCTGTCCTTGATCTTGCCCAGGTCAACCAGCTGCTCAAAGCTGACGGCCGAGGCCGCCATCTCGCCGGTCTTCTTGGCCGTGCGCACGTTCTGCGCCAGGGCGTAGAACTCGGTGGTGTAGCGTGACACGTCATCGGGCGTCACCAGTACCAGCTTGATCGGCCGACGGGTGTGGGCCTCGATGTCCGGCACCCAGGCCACGTCGAAAGGCTCGCACGTGGCGATGGTGATCTCGCCGGCCAGCACATGCAGCGGCAGCGCGCGTCGTGTCTCGGCATAGGCCAGCGACATGACCTCGGCCACCTTGCTGGCGTCCACCCGCAAGGGGTCGATGCGCTGGAAAGGCAAACCGAAGCGCGCGGCCAACCAGCGGGTGAGCGATTCCGTGTCCAGCGCCTGGCCACTGCGGGCGTCCTTCAGGCCCGCACCGCCCAGACGAAGCAGTGGATGCAGGCTCGAGCCGGCCTGGCCGAATCGCTTCGCCAGTACCTCGGCCTCTTGAGGCAAAAGCAGGCCATCGTCTCGAAGCCACTTCAGCAGTTGCCGCATGTCCAGCCGCCCCTTGGGTGGGACCGCGTGTCGAGCAGGTGTGCCGGCGGATGATTCGGTCGACGCGGTCATGGCAGTGGTCAAGAGAAATCGGGAAGCGGTCGCACCATGCGCAGCCATTTGCGGGCCGGCAGGCCGAAGCGGTTTTCGATGTTAGCGGCGCGCGCGGTCAAGGCGTCGCGCCCCGGCACCTTTACATCCCGCCCGGCCACGATGACGGTGTTGCCCTCGCGCGTGGGGCGCAGGCTCCACACCTGGTCCAGCCCAAACACCTTGGCGATACGCTGGGCACTGCGTTCGAAGCTGGAATCTCGGCCGAACAGGTTGACGGTCATCAAGCCGCCATCCGCGTCGAGCACATCGCGGCAATGGGCGTAGAACGACTCGTCGTCCAGCACCGGCGCGGCGGCGTCATGGTCGTACAGATCGACGTTGAGCACCTGCGCCGTGCCGACATGGGCTGGATCGGCCACCCAGCGGGCCGCATCGCCCTCGACGACCGTCAGCCGGGCATCATCGGGCGGCAGACGAAACCACAGTCGGTTGGCACCGATCACCGTCGGGTTGATCTCGACCACGGTGGTCTTCATGCGCAGCACCTTGTGGCAAAAGCGCGTGATCGCGCCAGCGCCCAACCCCAGCTGCACCGCGTGCCCGCGGTTGACCTCTTCTTCAGGCCGCCACAACATCCAGGCCATCATGCGCTGGATGTACTCCAACTCCAGCGCCTGCGGCTTGGCCAGGCGCATCGCCCCCTGAACCCAGGGTGAATCGAGGTGCAGATAGCGCACACCGTCGTGTTCCGACATGGTGGCGCCGACATATTCTTGGTTTCGTGGCGGCATCGTCGCGCACTGTAGCAAGCGCGCCCCGCAAGAAAAACGCCACCCGAGCGGGTGGCGTCTCAGACGTCACGGCGGAACGACCGCCGTCAGACCATCAGAAGTCGTAGCGCAGGCCCACCGACAGCGAGCGGACGCTGGCTTCGTCGCCGTCGTACTCGGCACGGCTGAAGTCGGCATCGCCGACGAGCTTCAGGTTCTGGTTGAACGAGTAGCCAAAGCCGAAGCCGACGTAGGCCTTCACGTTGGTGTCGGAATCGGTGGCAGTCACTCCGGCCGCCGATGCGCGCAGCTTGGTCTCCATATTGACTGCGCCGAGGCGCACATTGCCGAACCAAGCCTGGCCGAAGGGCACTTGGTAGGCCACGCCCAACATCAGGCCGCTCGCGCGAGCCGTGGTGTTGATCGACTCGCCCAGCAGCTCAACCCTCGCCTTGGCCTTGCCAAAGTCGACATAGCCCAGTTCGCCGTAGAGGTTGTCGACGAGCTCATAGCCACCCACCACCTTGAACGAGGTGGTCGAGTTCTTGCACGATTCGGTGCCCGCGCAATCGATGTTGATGTGGCCGGCGCCGACGTTGCCGCTGACATAACCCGCGGCGTGGCCGGCGGTGGACAACAAACCGGCCGCGACAGCAGCCAGCGCCATTGCAATCTTCTTCATCAGAATCCCATTCCTGAGTGTGGTCGTGAACACGGCCCCGATACGCGGCACCAAAGCACCACGCAGCGAAGCCGCAGGCGGATTGTGAACAACCACCGCTAGAGCGCCCTCACCAATCCCGCTCAAAAAGAAACGCCGTCGCATGCGGGCGACGGCGTGTTCGGAAGTTGGAAACAGTGGTGTCAAATGTCCCGCGTTTCGTCGGAACGTCACCGATTCAACACGTCTTCGGTCACTTCAAGGGTTCGCGACCAAGTTCTGGATGCTGTAGATGGCGCCGTATCGCGAGAGCATGGACATTTCGCCATCGGTGGTTGTTCCCCACAGGTTTCCATCCGGCCCCACCGTCAATCCGCCATAGGGGAATCCGGGGCGCCATGCGTCAAAAGTGTGGATCACGCTCAGTGAACGATTGGATGCGCGGAACTGAAACACCACGCCGCCGTTGGCATAAGTGACGCCATAGAAGACCCCGTTAAAGCGCTCCAGGAGAGCCGCATTCATGGACGGATTTGCTGCAGATCCCGAGGGTGCTCGCATCAACTCGGCGCGCATCGAGACTGCACCAGCCAGTGAACTGGAGAACACCGTTCCACCGTCCATGAACCCGCCACCCCACGAGGTGCCGTACAGCAAGCCGTCTTTGCCCTGGGTCAGGCGCGAAGGTCCTCGAGGCCCAGTCCCTGCGCCAAAAGAGTAGAGTGAGTTGAACACGCCATTCAAGCTCAGCCTGTAAAGCGTTCCGCCGTCGTAAAAGCCACCGTTGTAAGCGGTCCCGTACAAGTCACCGTTCGTAGCTTGAATAACGCCGGTCAAGGGCGTAGCGCCTTCGAGACCACAAAAGGAATGCAGGGTGGTCAGCTTTCCAGTGGCTACGACAAATCGGTACACGGTTCCATTCCCGCAGGCGCCGCCCGCCTTCGTGACGCCGTAGATGTTTCCATCGGTGGCCAAGAGCAACTGCCCCGAGGGCGCCGCGCCGGCCGTACCCCCACCGAAGCTGAAGAGACGCTTGTACCCATTCGTCGGATGCCAGCTGTAAAGGACTCCCGCATTGTTCGCCCCACCCGTCGCTGTGACTCCGTAGACCGAACCCGACCGATGCAATACCGAACCGGCTGGGTGACTACCATTGATATCGCCATTGGCACCGAAGTGACGCAGCACGGTCAGGGCGCCACCGGTGTTGACTCTGTAGAGCGTTCCGCCCCCATAGACGCCACCCTTTGGCGAGACACCGTACAGGTCCGTCGATCCGGGCTTTGGAGACAATTCCCAGTCCGGAAAGGCACCGGTGGACCCAGCACCGCTCTCCGATGGGAATGTGTAGTTGACGACAAAGGTGCCGCCGGCCAACGCGGCGAGCGGTGAAAGGGCCGTCAGGCACAGTGCGATTTTGGTTTTCATGTCTTCTCCATTGTTGATTGTTCAGTTCATGGCGCGCGCAGGCTTGACAGCCGTGCACTGAGGATGAGCGGGCGATGATGCGCCGGAGTGGTTGAGGGCGACGCTGGACCGCTTTCACCAAGGCAGGCGCATAGCGATCACAACCGCCTCGAGCTGAGTCCATGCCCAAGCCTGGTTTAGGGGGCGTCGCAAAAGATGCCCATCCGGTGCCGCGCCGACCTTTCCACGGCGATAGCACGTCAATGGGCTTCGTCACCAGCGCACAACTGGCGGTGAACTGAATGTTCGATTCGGAACCGTCCAATGCGCTTCGCGCCTTGATGGCTGAATCTATAATCGCCGCGCTGAATCACACCCTCTCGTCACTAATGTTCGACGAACCTCGCTGCGGCAGCACCAGCGAGAAGAGCCGAGGCAATCAGCCAAACGAACGCCAGTGCATACACAACGATGAGGGCCGACCCCGCCTCATTGTCTCGGCCACGCCCTGCAGCCCAAGCCACCAGGCGGTTTCCCACCCATCTAATGAGGAACACGCTGGCAACGGCCAGGCTCGCCGAAAGGAGCAGCCCAACCGCCATCGGCCCACCACCTATGGGCGCGTGAACGAGGACGCTCACCGCACCCCCAAAGGTCGAGCACCCCGACAAGACTGTCAGTATGTCCCACAGAGAAATGCCGTCTTGATGATGAGTGTCCATGGTCGCTTTGGCGCTGTCAGCACCCTCCTCCACCACCGGAAGGCTTCGACACTGCGTTGCCGATGATGCCGCCGCCAGATCCGCCCACGCCCGTTGTGGCCGTAGCGCTACCAAGATTTGGCCCACTCTCCCACCATTTGCTAACCGAACCGCCCGGATAGTTGGGGTTGTATCGCTGGCTCCAGTCCAACTTGAAGCTCCAAGGCGGGCTGTCCACTCCGTTGACCCCTTTGGTAACGACCCTGGCGCTGCCCGCTCCGGCAGCGAATCCGCCAAATACCGAACCCATGTCGAAGGCCAGTGCGTCGTAGTTGCCTTGCTGATAGTGCCAAGCCATGCTCCCACCTGCGATGAACCCGCCCACAACGGTGGCGGCGAACAATCCCGTCGTGATGGTTGCAGCCGGCACGCCGACCGCCGCAACCCCAACGGCTATGACTCCCACGGCGACCGCCCCGGCAGCGCCGTAGGCTACGCCCTTGAAGGCGCACCAGCCCATTGAGCCGGCACTCAGCCCGTACGGATCGCCCATGCTGACCGGATCCCCATCGACATATGCATAGTTGTTGGTCTGCCCTGAGGCCCAGCCGATGGGGTCTTCCGAGATGAACCTCATGCAGCCCGGCATGTAGTAGCGATTGCGGTAGTAGTACAGGCCGTTGGTGGTGATGTCGTCGTTCTCGCGGCCGGTGTACTGCTGGGTGTTGGCGTTGGCCGCGTCGGCGGTGGTGCGGCCGTAGGGCTCGTAGCTGTAGTCCACGACCTTGGCCTGCGTGCCGTCGAGTAGCCGCACGGTGTTGTTGTTGCCGTCGGCCAAGACGCTGTGCAGCTGGCCCGACACCTCGCGCAGCAGCGTCTCGTCGATGCCCGCACTCAGCAGGTGCGACTTCACGCCCGCGGTGTTGGTGTCGCCCAGCAGCTCCTGAGCCATGTTGTCTTCGCTCAAGCCCCCATAGAGGAAGCCAGTGGTCACGCCGTTGATGGTCTTGGCCGCACGGCGCCCTTGCGCGTCGTACTGGAACTTGGCTACCAGGCTGCCGCCCAGGCTGACACTGGCCAGTTGGTTGCGCTCATCCCACTGGAACGTGTTGACCCCATCGGCCAGCATGTTGCCGTTGTCGTCGTAGCTGAAGTCCTTGCCCGCCCAGCGCTTGAGTCGGTTGTTGACGTCGTACTGCGTGTCGGTGACGCTCACCTCGGGCAGGTTCAGGCGCGCCATGTTGCCGGTGGCGCTGATGCGCCTGCCGTCGTCGTCGTAGCCGTACACGATCTCGCCCATCAGGCTGTCGTCGGCCTTGCGGTAGCGGATGGACTCCAGTTGGCCAGCGTCGTCCCACTTGTAGTTCACGCTTGCGCCATTGGCCAGCGTGGTCTTGGTGCGCTGGTTCGCGTCGTCATAGTCGATCTTGATCACCTGTGGCGAGTTGCCGTTGGGCGCACCGGCGGCCTGCTCGATCTGACGCAGGCGGTTGCCCTTGTCCCAGGTGTAGGTGATCAGCGGCCGAGTGACCTGCGAGCCCGGCGCGCCGTTCTTGATCTGCATCGTCTCGCGCCGGCCGCCATCGTCGTAGGTGTAGTTCACCTCGCCTTGCGGCGTGGTCTCCTGCTCCAGCCGGTCGAGTTCGTCGTACGCGCGCTTGGTGGTGTAGGTCTTGCCTCCCACCACATCGTCGATCCGCACCAGCCGGTTGCCGTTGTCCCAAGTCAGCGTGACGGTGCTCTTGTACGCCTCGGGATTGGCCTCGGTCGCGCCGAAGCCAATGATGTGCACACGACCCAAGTCATCGTAGATCACGCCACTGACCTGGCCGTTGCGATCGGTGCGCCGCTTGAGCAGGCCGCCCTCGTACAGGTCCTTCTGCAGCTTGCCCAGCGCATCTTCCTTGGTCTTCACCTGGCCGCTGGGGTAGTAGGTGTAGTTGGTCGGGTTGAGCTTCTGATCCTTGTGCGTCAGTACCTTGCCGTTGTCGTCGTAATCGAAAGACACGGTCTTGCCCAACGCGTCGGTCACGCCCACCAACCGATTCATCACATCCCAGTCGCGGTAGGTGGCATGGCCCATCGGCGAGATGGTGGTCAGAGTGCGACCCAGCGCATCGGTGAGGTACTGGGTCTTGCGGTCCAGCGGGTCCAGCACGCTGGCCAGATCGGCACCGTCATAGCCCAGGGTCATCTTCTTCTTCAGCGCGTTGGTCACCGTCTCAGGGCGGCCTTGCGCGTCGTAGCTGAAGTTGACCTCGTGCTTCAGGTGATCGGTGACCTTGAGCAGGTTGCCCTTGTCATCGTAGTCGAAGGTCGTGGTGATCTGGTTCGGATCGGTCACGGTCTTGGGCTTGTTGAACACCGGGTGCCAGGTGATGCTGGTGGTGATGGCGTCCGTCGTGCCCGCCAGTCGGGTGATCGTCTTGACGTTGCCGAACTCGTCGTGGTCGAACGTCGTCTTGCGGCTGCGCGCATCGGTGATCGACTTGGTCAAGCCGTCGACCGTCTCGTAGTTGGTGACCTGCTCTTGCGCCTTGCCCAGCGCCGCGGTATTGCGCACCATGAACTGCTTGTCGTCGAACTCCGCCTTGCGCTTGATGCCGCGCCGATCCGTCACCACCGTCACCTTCGAAGGCGGCGCCAGTGGGCTGGTCCAGGTGCAGGTGTCCTGCCCCGGCACCACGGTCGAGTAGTCGTAGTCGAACGTCGTGTCGTCGGCCAGCACCTGATGCTTGACCCGGCCGGTCTCATAGTCCTGCCACTTCGTGGGCACACCGTTGGTGCACAGGAAGGGCATGGACACCACCTCGTAGGTGTTCTTGACCATCCGCTTGCCGTTGGGGTCCCAAACCTCTTCGAGCAAGCCGCCGATGGTCGACCAGACGTAGGTGCGCGTCTTCTTGGCCGGGTCCTCGACCGTCTTGAGGCGGTTGTTCTCGTAGGTGTACTTGAAGCTGCGGCCGGTGTGGTCGGTGATGGTGGCCACGCGGCCATCGGTGCCGTAAGTGAAGTCCACCCAGCGACCGTTGGGCGTGGTGATGCGCGAGGCGTAGCTGTTGGTGTTGGGCCGCTCGATGGCCAGCCGGTTGCCGTTGGCATCGTCCTGCCACACCAGCCGCGCGTTCATCTTGCTGAAGCCCCACTGGCGCCCGTCGCGGTAGAACAGCACAAAGTAGCCATCCACCGGCTGCAGCGTGGCCATGCGGAACTCGCCTGTATCGCTGGCTGCGGTGTAGATCTGGTTGTACGTCCCGGTGTCGGTTCCGGTGAAGACGACCTTGCTGCCGTTGTGCAGCACCAGCGTGATGTCCCCGTAGTCGGAGCGGAACACCAGGAAGTTCTCATACGGATGGCTGGTGCCGAAGCCGAACGAGCGCACCGGCGCCGTCTTGCCCGTGATGTCCTGCGAGTTGTAGCTGCGCAGGATGTCCACCGGAATCACATCCGGCAGCATCATGTCGCGCTCCATGTGCGTGAACCGCCCAGTCGTCAGCGACACCGGGTCGCCTCCGCAGGCCTCGGCCGGGGGGCCTGCATTGCTGCTGGCGTTCTTATCCCAACCACCACCGCCCGCGCCATCGTTGCCGTTGCCGCCATCGCAGCGCCTGGGGTCCTGGTCGGGATCAGGCTTGGTGCCCCCCGAGGACACGCTGTGTACTGCGAACTGGTAGACCTGCAAGGGCTGCTTGCTGGCCATCGACTTGCCGTCAGCACTGACCTGTACGTCGCTGTACACGTACCAGCCCTTGGCGTGCGGGTCGTAGTCGAACAACCGCATCTGCTCCCCCGGCCCGAAGCGGGTGTAGTTCGGGTAGCGAACCGTCGCCGCGCGCGGCTTGCCGTCCACGCCCTGGATCACCGCGCCGCCGGGCTGCAGCGTGTAGTACACCGGCACGCCCGCGTACGGCATCGGGAACGGCGCCTGGTCCACCGGGATCGGCGTCAGGCTCACCCGCGTCACGATCTTGCCGTCCGCGTCCCGGATCACCGAGCCCGCCGGCAGCACCACCTCCACCCCCGGCATGCGGGGATGGGTCAGCACCCTGTCCTTCTTCAGCGGCGACTCGATCTCCACCGCGTGCTTCATGTCCAGCTTGGGCATCCACACCACGAACGGCAACGCGTTGACCTTGCCCGCCTGCACCTGCACCCGGTAGTGGAAGACGCCGTAGCTGGCCTGCGCCGTGTTGGCGCTGCGCCCGTCGATCTCCAGCACCCCAGCACCGGCCGGCACGTTGGCGATGTAGAACTCGCCGTTGTCGTCGGTCTGCGCGCTCAACCCGTTGAGCTTGAGCGTCGCCTTGACCAGCGGCTTGCCGTTGAGCTTCAACAACTGGCCCGCCACGGCCGTGGCACCGCCCGTGGGCGCAGTTGCAGCCGCCTGCCGCTCGGACTTCAGCAGCGCCTGCGTATCCGCCCAGTTCAGCCGCAACAGCCCTGCAGCCGCCGGGCGGGCGACCACCGACTCGCCGTACACGCCCAGGCTCTGACCTTCGCCCGTCTGCCCGGGCTTGCCGTGCAGCAGCTTGAGCAGGCGCTCTTGGTGCCCGTAGATCGCCTCGCGCACCTCGGCTCGGCGTGGCATCGACTGGCGTGCGAGCGCCGCGCGGCCGGAGAACCAGTCGCCCTTGAGTTGCTGCTCTCCGGGCACGAAGTACTCGTCGTCGGCCAACATCTCGGCGAGCACCTTGTCTTCGGCCGTCAGCGCCTTCGCTGCACTCGTCTTGTCGGTGGTGGCGGTCGGCTCCGCACTCGTCTTGCCGCCATCAACTGCGCCCGTGCCCAGTGACTCGGTGTCGAAGCCGATCGCCGTCAGCGCCAGGCGCTGCCCGGCGTTGTCCGCCGCACCGTTGATGAACAGCGTGTAGCGGCTGGACGGCAGCAACTGCTTGCCCGGCCAAACGAACAGCAGCACCCCTTGCTCCACCGCCACCGGGCGCACCGGCACCGCCCCTTCCGGGCCAATGAGCGTGACGCTGGCGCTGTTCAGGCTCGCCACGTTCATGCGCTTGTTGAAGCGCACGATCAACGGCTGCGCCACCGCCACATGGCTGGCTTCGCTGGCCGGCGTGCTGGCTTGCACGGCCGGCGCTTGCGCGCCATCGAGCGTACGCAGTTGCGCCAGCGCCTGGGCGTCGCTGACGGCGACGAATCGCTGCGTCTGCACGTCGTAGGCTTCGGCACCGTTGAGGGCCGCGCCGTTTGCGCTCACGCCACCCCACACCAGCACCGCGTTGCTCGGCAGCAGGCTGCTCAGGTGCTTCAGCCGCGCGCTTTGCAGCCGCACGTTGAAGCGCTCGACCTGGCCGCTCAGCGGGTTCCACAGCTCGGCCTCCAGCAGCGGCGTGCCGCGTGCGTCCACCCCGCCAGTGATCAATACCCGGCCGTCACCCAGCACCGCCGCGCTGTGGAACGCGCGCGGTAGCAGGCCCGTCAGCTCCAGTGCGTTGAACCGGCCCATCGTCGGATCGAACGCCTCGGCCTGGCTCAGCACCGCACCATTCGCGTCCTTGCCCCCGAGCACCAGCACCCGCCCATCTGGCAGCGCCGTCAAGCTGTGCCCCTCGCGCGGCGTCAGCAGCCCCGTCGCCAGCACCGCTCGGCGCCCCTGCACATCCACAACCGTCGCCGTCGTGCCACCAGCCTCCAGCCATCGGCCGTCGCTGAGCAAGACCTTCGGGCTCGTCGTCGCCGCCGCCGCGCTCGCCTGCGCCGGCGTGCCTTGCGTCGCACCCGACAGCGCCGGCAGCGACAGCGCCAGCAGTGCGACCACGAAGGTCGCCATCATCACCGGCGCTCGCACACAACTCTTATTCATCATTCGAGTCCTCCCCTTCCCATCTCGATCCCGCCTTTGGCTTCGCTTCGTCGCCACGCTGTAAGGCCCTCGGCCCACGCCAACACCTACAGCTTCGTCAGCGATGCGTCGAACTTCGCCGCGTTCTGGAACTTGGGCGTGAACACCAGCCCATAAGTCCCGTCAACGCTGAAGTAGCTCGCGGCCAAATCGCAGGTCAGCTTCGTCGTTGTGAACGTGCAGGACGTGATGGAAGTCCCGTCGGGCTTGTACAGATACGCCATCACGTTCGGGCTGTTGACGCCCGGCGTGAACACCAGGCCACTCAGCGTCACCCTATAGCTCTTGCCCGCCACTCCCGTGAACTTGAAGTACCCCAACTCCTGATCCGCCACGTCCGCCGACTTGGGCGTGCCGTCGGTCGCCAGCGCCGTTCCGCTGTTGGCCGTGCGCAGGTGCAGCTTGAACTGCCCGGCATCCAGGTTATTTGGCAACACCTCCACCCGGTACGTGCCGCCTACAGGCAGCTTGCCCAGCGATACCACCTTGCCGGGCCGGTCACTCTCGCATTGCGTCACGTCCGTCGCAATCAAGCGCGTGCCGTCAGGTTTGTACACATACAGGTACGTGCAGTTGTTCGTGCCGCTGTTGCCATCGCCAAGCGTGTTGTTCGTCCACAGCAGCTGCAACGCACTCCCCGCCACCCCGTCAAATGTGTACCTCGCGTTCTGACCCGCGTTGAGGTTCACCTCCGTCGCCGACGACGCATCAACCTTCAA